>CANMZR010000014.1 GCA_947502375.1 Polyangiaceae bacterium | reverse complement strand
AGGATCGCGAACCACTTTTTTTACCTGCTTTCCGAAGGCACGACTCCTTCGACCCACACCTGCGGCAGCAAAACGGGCTTCGTGGGGATCGGCGCCGAGCAAACCGCCACCCTTTGGTACCGCGCGCTCACCGTGTACCTGACGGCGGACGCCAGCTTCAGCGATGCGCGCATGGCGACACTCCAGGCAGCGGCGGACCTCTACGGCGTGAAGAGCCTACAGAGCAGCCGCGTTTCGAGCGCCTGGAATGCCGTGAAAGTGCACTGAGACCGGCTCTCACGCCACCCGAGCAGCCCCCTCAGCGCTCGCGGCGAAGTGCGAGAGTTCGGCCGCGAAACGCGACGGGCCAAGGCGCCGCATCAGCATGAGAGGCGTGCCGAAGCGCGTAGCGGCCTTGCGCACCACGCCAACGGCACCGTGGCTGTTCACATCGGTGAGCACCACCAAGAGCCCCACGCTGCGCGCAACCTCGACGAGTTTGTCACCGGTGCGTCCGTTGATATGGCCGGAATGGAAGACGAGCTCGTGACCCGCGTCTTCGGCAATCTTCCGGTATTGGGCCTCGTTCCGTTCGACCCCGCCGACGATGCCGATCTTCATCGCATGACCCCGGTTTCGGTGTCGGCCGTGTCGGTCGGGAAGGCATTCTTCGAGTTCGCTTGCTTCGTTCGCATCCGTAGTTGCTCCAGTCGTTCGTTGGAACGAGGCGCCGGTGGGATTGCGAGACACAAAGACACGAAAGCCCACCGAGCCTCGAAAGGGGGTGGGCTTTTTGGAAGTTGCTACCGATGGCCGTTACGCAATCGGCAGGACGACGCCCACCACCACGCAACAACAACAAGTACAGGCCATGCGGATCATCGAGCGACAAGGTTACGACATCCTCAGCGAAAGCGTCAAGGGCTCCCGAACCCTGGTCGTTGCACGAAGAAAGCTGCCCCAGAGCGAAGCGCGAAGGGACCGCTCGCTCTGACAGTGCGCGAAAGTCCGCGGTGGCTCGCCTACAAATGCTCAGCCGCCGCTGCTCAGCGCGCAAGAAACCATCTTTTTCAATTGCTAATGAGCCCACAAGCTAAGACTCTTCGGGCCATCGAGATGAGCCGATTGCAAGTGAAGCTTGAGAGTGACGGCCGGCAAATCGACGGAGTTCACGTGCGGCGGCTGAAGGGTCGAGAGGCCATCTCGGAGCTCTTTTCCTTTGACCTCGAAGTCGTCTGCGCGGCTTCGGACTTGCTCCCGGCGAGTCTCGCCAACGGCGCTTCGCTGACGCTGGTGTTTGAGTTGGACGGCAACGTCTGCCGACGCGTTCACGGCATGGTGGTGCGCATCGATAACGCGCTCGAGGCGACTGGAGAGTGGCACAGCTACCGCCTGCACCTGCGGCCTCGGGCTTTTGAACTTTCCTTGGTTGAAACGGCTGCGGTTTACGTCGACCGCACCATCGCACAGGTCATCGAATCGCAACTGGTGCCCTACGAGTTCGTAAAAGGCAATTCACCGGCCGCGGACTCCTTCGAGATTCGGTTGCTCGCTGAATTTGGGAGCCGCGAGTTCGTGGTCAAGTACGGCGAGTCGGATCTGGCATTTCTCTCAAGGTTCACGGAACACTACGGAATCAGCTACTTCTTCGAGCACGGGGAGGCGCATGCAAACCTGGTTTTCACGGATCATTCCCGGGGCTTTTCAGCCTGCCCAGAGGCCGAGACCAGCAGCTTCGATCAAACGGGAGGGCTCAACGGCGTGTACGAGCTCAGCGAGTCGCGCGCGCTCATTCCCGGCTACTACCGCGTTGACGATTACAATTACCGGACGCCAACCGTGAAAGTGACCGGAGAGCACCGGCTCGTCGGGTCCCCGATGAGCCCCGTTGCCGGAGGGATCGTCGTCCACAACGCGCACGTCACTTCGCAGGAGCAAGCCAGTGTGTTCGCGTGCATTCGCGCCGAGGAGAAAAGCTCGCAACAGTGCAATTACACGGGAAAAAGCACGATGATCGGGCTCACCGCAGGCGGACGGACCACCATCGATAAGCATCCGCGGATCGACCAAGCGAACGGGCTCGAACTCTTGCTTATCGAGGTGATCCACGACGGAACATTCACGACCCCCTGGGACCCGGCAACGGTGCAAGGGAGCTACCACAACCAGTTCCTTGGGGTCGCCGCTTCCAGGCCCTTCCGCCCTTTGCGAAAGACTCCAAAACCGAACATGTCAGGCGTTTTTTCTGGTGTGATTCAGAAGAACCCCGCGAACGACACGAGCCAGGTTGCGGAGCTCGACGAACAAGGGCGCTATCGCGTCTGTTTGCACTTCGACCTCGGGTCCGCCGAACGTTCGAGGACCTCGAATGCGATGCGCATGGCCCAACCTTTCGAGGGTGGCGGTTACGGCATGCACTTCCCGCTGCGGCCCGGCACCGAAGTGCTCGTCGCTTTCACGAACGGAGATCCGGATCGCCCAGTGATTTTAGGAGCTTTGCCAAATTACGCTTCCCCTTCCGTGGTGACTTCAACGAACGCGCATATGCACCGCGTCGTGTCACCCTCCGGGATGGTCATCGAATTCGGAGCGACCGGAACCTCCCCTTCCCTCCTCACACCACCTGAGCCTCCTCACACCACCTGAGCTTATCCGCCCGACGTCGAATCAGAGAAGAAGGTCCATCCGATGAGTGACGTGAGCCATGACACGAGTGAGGTCTACCGGATCAAGATCCCGGTGCCGTTCACCGAACTGACGCTCGGTAAAGACGCGCGAGGTTTTTTGGGGATGCACCTCCGGACCCGCGCCGGACAAAAGACGCTCATCGAGAGCACCGACGAAAGCCTCGAAACCGAACTATCGCTCGGTGGCTACTCCAACGAGTTCAACGGCCTCATGGCTCGCGTCGGGTCCGGGAACGTGTTCATCAGCGCGGGTGGCGGCGTTTTTGGAAAGAGCACCTTTTCCTCCTGTGCGGTGACCCAGACGGCGTTCAGCTTGGTGCTGAGCGGGCTGAAGGCCTTCTCGGACTTTGGAAACATGCTCCGGTTTCGGAACGAAGCGTCCTACGTTCAGGCTGGGATCTGCACGGTCAAAGTCGGTCTCCAGGTTTATTCGGAGGTCAATGCCGGGCTCCATTCCGGGCTTCCTTCCGGCGGGGGTTCCGTGAACATTTACGGAGACACCTCGGTTGCGTTGTTCGCCCCGCTCAGCGTCAACACAACCGGCCTGCTTTCGAACGACGTCAACGCCGGACTATCGGCCGCCGTCTTCGGAATGGTCAGCACGACCGTCGGTGGTGGGCTTCTGGCGGATCTGAAGGCCCTCTCGGCCGCCACCGTCAGCGGCGAACAGGTCACCCTCGTAGGTATCGAGAGTGCCATCATGACGGCGCGCCAGGGAACGGCACGAGTCGAAGGCAAGAACGTTCAAATCGGCGCTCCAAGCGGAGCCTTGCCCGGCTTTGCGAGGGTGCGCGGGGGCGGGGGGTTCACTCAGCCAGCAACCACCCATGTCCGAGTCGAGGCCGACGATGAGGTCCAGATTGCAATCGGAAAAAGCCCGGGCCAACTCCATCCACCCTCGCGACTTCTTGCAAAAAAAACAGAGCTGCGGCTCGAGTCGAAAGCGGCGACGCTCTGCCTCGACGCAACCAGGGCGGCCCTCGTCGCTGATAAGTCTGCGCTGGTGCTAGGCGCGGACAGCTTGACCTTGAGCCGCTTGGCCGTCGCACCGAAGACCATCGCAAACACCGCCTATGCTGCTGCTGACGATGTGCGAAAGCTCGCCATCGAGGCTGCGGCGCTCGCTCGCGAGGTCTCGATAAGTGCAGGTGATGTGAGGGGCATTGGAGCATTGGGCGCGATCGCCGCCATGGTGGTCGCGGCGGCGGCGACACCCAAGAACCCAAAGGGTCCCCTTGAGAAGGGTGAGATTATCGCGGCGGCCGCCGCTGGGACAGGCATCGCAGCCATGGTCGCGGCCAAAGTCGTCTCCGAATATCTCCTTGCAAGCGCCCACAAGCTGGCCGTCGCGGTGGCCGAAGCGGCCCACAAAGCGGCTTATGCGACCACCGCTGCCGCTGAAGCTGTTTCCGTCAATACGCAGCTCGCCCTACCGACACAGCCGAAGATCGAAATAAAGGATGATTCCATCGTTCTGTCCGTTGGATTGAACAAGATCACCATCGACGCCAATGGGATCACACTCGCCGCGCCAGCAGGAGCCATCGCGATGACTGCGATGGCGACACAGTGCAAAGTCAACGGCAACGTGCTTGGCTGACACCCATCGGAGCCGTTCGTGAAACTCATCAACGAAACGCCGTTCTCTGCCGCGGTGATCGAGGGACCCACGCCCGATGGCGGGGGCCTTGTGCTCGTGGTGAAAGGGATCTTCACGCTCTGCGCAAGTGCCCAGGCCTCCGTGAAGACGGAGCGCGGGATCCTGTCTGCGGGGCGGCTGTGGGTGGAACCAAACGGCGCCGTTTGTCGCTATCCCTCCGACCTCGTGCCGTGGAAGCCAGAGTGCGACGTGTTGATGCGGGCAAACATTACCAACTCAAAAACAGACATCCAGACGGTGCAGCTCAGTCTGGGCACCCTTCTGAAGCGGGTCGCCTTAACCGGTGCGCTGGCTGGAAGTCCGCTCGCCAGTTTTCAGCCCGTCCCTGAAAACACGGCGAGCGGCCTTCAGTCAAACGGAACGTACGACGCGGCATGGCTGAAGGGACGTTGGCCCTGGTTCCCAGTGGACTTCGACTGGAGCTATTTCAACGCGGCGCCGCTCGACCAGCGCATCGCGGGCTACCTGCGGGGAGACGAACGGCTGAAGGTGACGGGGTTGACAGACGAAGCCCACGAAACCTGGCTTCCGGGGCTACAGCCGCGGTTTTTTTTGCGACGCGGGGGTCGTTCCCCAGCGATCGAGGAAGTCTCGCTCGTACTTGACACGGTCTGGATCGACCTCGTTGACGAGGAGCTCGTCTTGGTCTGGCGCGGCTTCACCTCCAAGGGCCGTGAAGACGATGGAGACCGAGCACTCGTCACCGTCGAGCCGCTCCATCCGAAACTGCTACCGAAATCCAGCTTCGAGGACGATGCCCGCTGGAACCGACGAACAGCATCCGATGCCGCGAACCACCTGCCGACCGACACGGCCGGAGCTGCCGCGGAAACCACTCCTGGCGACGTTGCCATGGCTGACGCGGCTGCAGAAAAAGCTGCCATGACCGAGTCGTTGACGGAAGCCCGAGCGATGCTCCGCGCGAACGGGATGTCCGCTGAGTTCTTGCTGAAGGCGGAAAGTGCGACGACTTTCGCAGCGATGCACGCGCTGCTCAGCACCTTGATCCCCCAGTCGGTGGAACCACCACCGAGCTTCGAAGCGCTGGAGGAACCGGCCCGCAAGTTCCTTCGTGAGCACGGGCACGACGCGTCGATCTTGGACCCGCCTGAAGTGGAGCCCGAGGGCGCGCTCGTCGCTTCGCCAACCCAGCTGACCCGGGACCTCGTCGCAGCACGCGTGGCCCGTCACGAGAGCCTGGAAGGGGCGGACCTATCGAACCTTGACTTGTCCGAACTCAATCTCGCGGGTGGGCGCTTCAGTGGCGCGCGCCTCGACGGTGCCAAGCTCACCCGTGCGAACCTCGAAGGTGCGGATTTCACCGGGGCCTCGCTCAACGACGTTGCAGCCGAAGGGGCGCGCTTCGTTCGCGTGGTCTCACCGAGAGCCAGTTTTGAAGGGCTCTCGGCAACAGGCGCGAGCTTTCTCGACGCCAACCTCGCCGGCGCGCGATTCCCCAACGCGACGCTCTCCGACGTATGTTTCGAAGGCGCCGATCTCACGGGTGCACTTCTCACGAACTCGAATCTCGAACGCGCTTCACTCAATTCAGCCATCTGTGAGCGAACCGAATTTCAGCTTGCGCGACTGGGCCAAATATCGGCCGTACGAGCGAGCTTTCGCGGCGCGGACTTCACCGGGGCGGAGCTCGAGAAAGCCAATCTGACGACCGCAGATCTCACTTGTGCGATCGTCGCGCGTGCCAGGTTCAACGGTGCGATCCTCGAAGGCGCGACTCTCGAACGGGCCAGCGGCGCGGAAGCATCCTTCGAAGGTGCAAACCTCACTCGAGTGCGGGCAGGTCAAGGTTGTGCATTCCCACAAGGCAATTTCCGCAACATACGCGGTGATCATGCCATTTTTGCGAACGCAAAGCTGACGGGCGCGGTGTTCGACGGCGCCACGCTCGTGCGAGCATCCTTTCGTGGAGCGAGCCTCGACGGTTCGAGCTTTCGTCAGACCAAGCTCGAGCACATTGACCTAAGTCATGCAAGCCTCGCCGGCGCTCGACTGACGAACGCAAACGTTTTTCAAGGACTTCTTCCGCACGTGAATCTCGAAGGTGCCGACTGTCGCGAGAGCAATTTCTTCGAGTGCGAGTTCTGGCAGGCCGTGACCACCGGCGCGCGCTTCGAGGGTAGCAATCTTCAACGGACCAAGCTCGCAGGCCCCCTCCCCCAATGATCCATACGGTTCGAGAATTCTTGGCGACCGTGGCGCGTGGCGAGCCTCTCGAGCCGGCGCTCGTCACCGATCTCGACCTGACGGGCGTGAACCTTGCCGGCGCCAATCTGAGCCACGTTCACTTCTTGAAGGTGAAGCTTGCCGGGGCGGACTTCACTCGTTCAAACCTCGCAGGCGCGGTCTTCAGCGACTCGGATCTCTCCGACGCGAACTTCGATGGTGCGGACCTCTCAGGCGCGGGTTTTTCCAATCAATCTCTCAGTGTGGATACGAGCGCGCTGACGCTGCCGACCACGGACGGCGCGGCCTTAGGAAACCTCGGGGTGAGCACCGAGCCCGCGGGAGTCCGGCGGCTCCCCGGTCACCTGAGCGTCCGTGGGGCTTCTTTCCAGACAGCCATTCTTGACGCATCCATCTGGCATGGCGTGGATGCAACCGAGGCCAACCTGCGTGCGAGTTCGCTCCGAAACGCGACCTTCATCGAGTGCACCTTGGTCGAGGCCAAGCTGGACTCGAGCCTCCTCTCGGGTGCGATCTGGAGTGCCTGCAACGCCCGCGGTGCCACCTTCAAAGAAGCCACTGCGAGCCACGCAACCTTCCTCGACTGCGAGCTCGACGACGCACACTTCGAAGGAACCACGTTGACCTCCGCCCGCTTCGAGAACGCCCGACTCAATCGCGCAAAGTTCTCTGACAACGAGCTTTCCCAGGCCTCTTTCATCGCAGTCACGCCGAGCGAGTTGCACGTCGACCGACCGCGCTCGACCTCCGGCCTGAGCATTCCGGGCATCAAAGTGCGCTTCGGGCTGACCGGAGATCAAAGCGGCGGCGACTTTCGTGGGTGTGATCTCGCGGGAATGGATCTGACCCAGGTTCGACTGACAGCGTGCCAGCTGATCGGAGCCGACCTCACCGGAGCTCGACTCACGGGCGTGGATCTCGAAGGCGCCAATCTCACGGACGCGAATCTCACGAACGCCGAGCTTGCAGGCGCAAATCTCACGCACGCAAACCTCACAGGCGCAAAGCTTGCTCACGCGGATCTCCACGGTGCGAGCCTCGTCAATGCCCGGCTAGAAGGCGCGACACTCAACGACGCAAACCTGACGGGAGCCAACCTGGCGCACGCCAAACTCGAAGGCGCAAGCCTCCTCGGAGCCGACCTTTCGAAAGCGAACCTCACGGCGGCGGTGCTCACGCGTGCGAGGTGCGGTCTGGCGATCCTCACGGGCGCGACGCTCGACGAAGTGGAGGCGACTGGCATCGATCTAAGCCAGGCTCGTCTCGACAAAGTGACCGCGCGAAGCGCCCATTTCGTGAAGGCCAGCCTCCGCGGCTGCAACTTCGAGGGGGCAACCTTCACCAAGACCGACTGGACGAATTCGGATTGGGAAGGCGCACTCGTCCGCGACGCAACCCTGCGCGACTGTCGCATGGTCGGTTGCTCGTTCGTGGATGCCAACTTCAGCGGGGCGCAGCTCATCGCTGTCGCCTTGAAAGACAGTGATTTTACTGGCGCAACACTCGAATGCCGGAGCCTCGAGCAGAGCGAGCTCATGGGCGCGAAGCTGGGGTCGGCGGCGCTGAGCAACTGTGTGCTTACACTGACGGATTTCACGGGGGCTGAACTGACGGGCGCCAACCTCGACGCGGCGGACGCGACGGGGGCGAGCTTCGGCGGAGCCAACCTCGACAGCGCGACGATGCGTGGTTTACGGGCTGCAACGGCGAACTTCTCGGGAGCCTCCCTGGTTCGGGCCGTGCTCGCTCGCGCCGAGCTGGCAGGAGCCTGTTTCGAAGGAGCATGCCTCGACCAGGCGGACCTCGGCGGCGCAGTCCTCGACGACGCGAACGTGCGCGGGGCGACCCTCATCGGAGCGCGGCTCGAGGGTGCGCGATTGCGTTACGTCGATCTATCCCTCGCGAACCTGAGCCATGCGGACTTCACCCAAGCCGATCTGCGCGGAGCCAACGTGCACCGGGCCGACATGACAGCCACTCGTTTGGATAAAGCCGACCTTGCCGAAGTGAAACACACCGACCCGGAGCGCGCGAAGGCCGAAACGTGGAGTCCGAGACAAATTCTATCGTGAAGGACGCGGCCATCACAGCTCGCCCCATCGATTGAAACGCGAAGAAAACCTATGTTTCCTGTAACCACCAAGGCTGGCGGAAGCGGCATCGCGCTCCCCGATACGTGCAACACACCTGCACCTCCGGCCCCACCGGTGCCCGTGCCTTACCCGTGCAACGTCAGCATGGCGATGGCCAACCCGAGCACCTGCTCTCTCAAAGTGAAGGTCTCGGGCGCGGCAGTCCTCACGCTCGCGTCGGTGGTCACGACGACGAGTGGGGATGAGGCCGGTTCGATGGGCGGGCTCGTCTCGGGCATGACCAAGGGGCCCGCTCGCTTCACACAAGGCTCCGCCGTGGTCGTCATCGAAGGCTCCCCCGTGGCCTTTCAGACCTGCCCCCTCGATGCGAACGGCAACAACGCCAACGCGAAAGGGATCCACGCCGAGCCGTCGCAACTGAAGGTTCTCGTCGCGTCGTGAAGGCGCAGCCCACCGGATTCATGGGCGGTAGGGACGCACCTCGGAATCACCTGGGCCTAGCATCCAACGCGGCTCACCGCCTTCGATGCACAGCAATTGCGCCTTTTTGAATGCCGGGAAGTGCGACCGTTGCGTGAGTGCACAGGCGAGCGCCGAGATGCTGGGCTCATGCCCGACCAGGATCGCACCGTCGTACGCGCCGAGACCTGCCAGGAGCCGGCGAAGGCTGCGCTGAGGGGCGAGGCCCTCGTCAATGCTCACGACGAGCTTCGGGGCGCACCCTCGTACGAGCAACTCCGCGGTTTGAACGGCGCGCACGAGGGGACTCGAAACCACCGCCGTCGGCACGAACCCGAGTCGCACCAGGGTTGCTCCCAGCACCGCGGCTTGCTCGCGCCCGCGGGCCGAGAGATAGCGGCTCTCGTCGGCGAGCTCGGACGATTCGGGAACGGCATCGGCATGACGTAGCAAGTGGAGCGCCATCGCAAGAGCCTGTCACAGCCCCGCAACCGAACGCGCAAAACAATGCCAGGGCCGCTGTCCCGAGCCTCGACGTGGGTCTTCGGGGGACTGACATATTTCAAAAAACGCGGCATTTAACACGTGTTCCTTGCACGCGCCGCCAGGGAGTGTCTAAAGAACGACGATGCGAACCGGTCACATCGAGGTCTCCCTTCTGTGGTGTGCCGTGGCACTTCTGGCCATCGGGGCGTGTTCCGCGAGCGGCTCGACGACCAAGCAAAGCACGGGCGGCCCGCCGAGCGGAACCGGTGGCGCAACCGCCGCTGGCAGCAACGGCTCAGCGGACATCAGCGTCGGCGTCAACGGAGCCGTGGGCGCCGGTGGGATGTCACCAAACGGCACGACGAGCGGCACGGGCGGCGGGATGGCCGAAGAGACCGCGTGCTCGGCCTGCGCAGACGCGGGCGGAACCTGTACGAACGGCGTGTGTGTGATCGTCGACAACGTCGGCAAGCTCGCTCCGAACACCCAATCGATTCTGGAAAAAGGCGGGAGCGCGGATGGAGCCTTCAAGTTTCTTTACCCGTACGACAAGACCGTTTTCGCGCGCGGTCTGTTGCCTCCGACGCTGCAGTTCGCGGGGACGAAAGCGGACTCGGTCTACGTTCACATCACGGCCTCGAGCTACGACTACAAGGGCTGGTTCGGTGGCTCGGATCCGACGCGCATCGCGCTGCCCGCCGCGGCCTGGAGCGCGCTGACCCTCGCAGCGCAGCCGAAAGAGTCGGTCAAGGTCGCGGTGACGAAACTATCCGGCGGTCAAGCGACCGGACCTCAAGTGGAAACATGGACCGTCGCGCAGGGCAGCCTCAAAGGCACCATCTACTACGAGACATATGCATCCCCGCTTGCAGGCGGGCCGCTGTCGGTCGCCATCATGAAGCTCTCACCGGGGGAGTTGCAGCCAACCGTCCTGAAGAGCGGCTGCGGCAACACCTGCCACACGGCGAGCGCTGACGGCTCGACGCTCGTTTCGGCCACGGGATTCCTCCTCAACAGCATCAGCTACGATCTGAAGAAGGGCGCAGCGCCCATGGTCACGATGCCAAACCAGGCCTTCACGTACGGCGGCCTCTACCCGGACGGCAGTTTCGTCGTGTCATCGACGAACTACCGCACTTGGTTCGGCTTACCTTCCCGCCTCTGGGACACGAAGACCGGCGCCGCGATCCCCACCCCGAGCTGGGACTCCAAAATAACGAATGGTGGCACGCCCGCGTTTGCACCGAGTGGCAAGCAACTCGTCTTCAACCACGAGGACACGGGCATGGGCCACACGCTCGCGACGATGAGCTTCGACAAGGTCACGAAGGCGTTTTCGGGCTTGAAGGATATCGCGAACGACCCGACTCGGTTCCTCGGCTGGCCCGCCTTCACGCCCAACGAAAAGGCTGTCATTTATCAAGCAGGAACGAAAGAAACGTTCGAGACGAACGACGGCGCGAAGGGCGATCTTTTCATGGTCAACCCGGTCTCAAAAAAAGTACAGCGGCTCGACCTCCTCGACGGTTACACCGGCAACAAGTCGTACTTGCCCGCGAACGATCCCGACTTGAGCTTCGCCCCGACGGTCATGCCCGTCGCGGTGGGCGGTTACTTTTGGGTCATCTTCACGAGCCACCGCTCGTATGGCAACACACTCCCATCGCTCGACAACATGGGCACGAACGGCAAGCTCTGGGTTGCCGCAATCGACATCGATCCCACCGACGGCATCGATCCGAGCCACCCGGCGTTCTACCTCGAAGGGCAGGAGCTCACGGCCAACAACTTGCGCGGCTTTTGGGTCTTGAATCCGTGTCTGGAAAACGGCGCAGGCTGCAAATCCGGCGACGAGTGTTGCGGCGGGTTTTGTTACGAAGTCGACGGCAAAGTGCAGTGCCAGCCCAAGCCAAACGGCTGCGCCCAGGAGCTCGAAAAGTGCAGCATCGCCGCGGATTGCTGTGACCCAGGCTCCGAGTGCATCAACGGCTTCTGCGCTATCCCCGCGCCGAAGTGAGCGCTCGATGCGTGGCGCGTTTCAAGCCAAAAAAGCTGTATTTTGGGACGTCGAGCTAGGCTCCTGCCAACGAAGGTGCTAGGAGGCCTACCGAGGTATTCGTGTTGAAGCTCATTGTCTCCGCTTTCGTGCTCCTGACGCCCACCATCGCTGCCGCCCATCCGGGGCACGGCACGCTACCGGGTGGTTCACTCGCGCATTGGATTGCGGAGCCGGGGCATGCGGCTGGCCTCCTGCTCGTCCTCGGTCTCGGTGCCTTCACCATCCTGCGCGCTTCCCGCCCATCGCTTCCTGAATGATGGAGAAGCTCACGCTGAGCGACTCCGAGTGGCAGGCGCGCCTGACGCCGGAGCAATTCCAAGTGCTGCGGCGTCATGGCACCGAACGGCCTTTTTCGGGCTGCTTTCTCGGAACGAAAGAGCCGGGAACCTATGTGTGCGCTGGCTGCGATCAGGCGCTCTTCATCGCGGGCAGAAAATTTGAATCGGGCACGGGCTGGCCTTCCTTTACCGAGCCGGTCACGCCGGATGCGCTCCGAGAAATCACCGACTCGAGCCACGGCATGGTCCGCACGGAAGTGCGCTGCGGGTGCTGCGACGGTCACCTTGGGCACGTGTTTCCAGACGGCCCACCGCCCACCGGCCTTCGCTACTGCATGAACTCGCTCGCGCTGAAGCACGTCCCGAGCGCCGGCTGATCACGGGACCGTCGAATCCCACATCGCGGCCGAGAGGCGCAGGCAGCGTCCCTTGGGCACCGGCGTGGTGACCGTCTTCGCAAGCGTCACTTCGCGGAGCACCAGCTCGGCGAGCAGCCCTTTCGAGTGAGCGTTGAGCGCGGTGTCGGGGGTGGTCACCGTCATCGTTCCCGACACGGGAAAAAACTTCGTCGGGCTCATGGTCGTGAAGTCCTCGAACACCAAAACGCAGTGCGCGCAGGACGTGTAGTTGTCCTCAGGTGCCAGTGAAAGATCGAACGTCCCGCTTTTTTGGGGTCCGGCGACGTCGAAGAACTCGAGGTAGAGGAGGTCCTGCTCGGTGGAGTCGAGGCCGGCGAGTTCGAAGACTAGGGAACTGCCACCGGGGGCGCTATCCGAGTCGAGCTGTTTTCCGAGGGTCACCGGGCTGCAGGACTCGGCCCCACCACTGCCAGCGGACGCGGCCGTGCCGACACTGCCCGCGCTCTGAGATGCCACCGATCCGAAACCGCCCGCGCCGCCCGCGCCAGCCGACGCGGACGAGCTTCCAACGCTCGAGCTGGTGGTCGAGCCGCCCTCGCCCGAGCCGCCGCCACAAGCGACGAGGAAGCACGAGAGCAGCAGCAGAGCGGGCGTCGCCTTTCGCATGGAGCGAGTCTAGTGCGCCGAGTCCATCGAAGCGACGGGTATTCCGACGCCCCCTCTTGGGCGAGCGCCTCGGAATACCATTGATTTCAACTGATATTGACTCGGCCACCTGCTGTTATTTGGCCCTCGATTCGAACGAATCGAGGAGCTAGTCCGTTCGGCACATCGTTGCGGAGCCGGCTTTTGACAGCCGCCGAAGTCGCCTCGTCGGCGCACCTCGGTGCATGATGTGGAATTACCAATGTCGGACTCGACCCCACCGCTTCCATGCGACTCCGCCGCGCCGCAAGGCTCGGAGCTGCCTCGGCGTCTGGGAGCCTTCGACGCAACGAGCATCGTCATCGGAAGCATGATCGGCTCGGGCGTATTTTTGAAGGCCACGAAAATCGCCGCGCGGTTGCCGGATCCGCGGCTGATTCTTCTTGTGTGGGCCGTCTCGGGGCTGCTGACGTTCTTCGGTGCCTTGTCCTTTGCCGAGCTCGGCGCGCAACGGCCAAAGTCAGGGGGACTTTACGTCATCTTGCACGAGGAGCTCGGCCCCTTCACCGGCTTTCTCTTCGGCTGGTCCCTTCTCGCCATCCTGCAAACGGGCTCGATCGCCGGACTCGCAGCCGGGATCGTAGAACGGGCGCTGGCGGCTCAGTTCACACTCACGCCACTGCAAGCCATGCTCACAGCGGGCGGGCTCATCGTCGTTTTCTCGGCGCTCAATATCGTCAGCGTTCGAGCGGCGGCGGGCGTTCAGAACGCCGTCACGGTAGCGAAGAGCATCGGGATCCTCGGCCTCATCTTCGGGGGTTTCGTGCTGGCCACAGGCACGAGTGACAACCTGCAGCGCGTGGGCGCACCGCCCGGCGGGACATCGTGGCTCTCCGCATTCGGCGTCGCGATGGTCGGCGCGCTATGGGCCTACGACGGCTGGATCAATCTGAGCTTCGTCGCCGGCGAAGTGAAAGCGCCGCAGCGCAACGTGCCGCTCGCGCTCCTCGGCGGGACGTTGTTCGTGACCTCACTCTATGTGCTCGTGAATTTCGCGTACCACTGGGTGTTGCCGGTCGCCGTCGTGCAAGCGGCGAAGAATCCATCCCGGGAACTGGCCCTGCGATTTCTTGGAGGCGGGGGCGCGGTTGCGATGACCGTCTTGGTCGCGGTGAGTGCGCTCGGCACCATGAACAGCTCCATCCTTGCAGGACCGCGCGTGCTCTTCGCGATGGCGAAGGACGGGCTTTTTTTCAAGCGGATCGGTGCCGTTCATCCGCGCTTCCGCACACCCCACAACGCGATCCTCCTGCAGTGCGTCTGGGCGCTCGTGCTCCTCACCCGCTGGCAGACGTTCGACGCCCTCACGGACAACGTCGTCTTCGTATCCTGGGTATTTTATGGGCTTGGCGCGCTTTCGCTGCTGCTTTCGCGTCGTCGCGCGCCCGCCGCCGTGCGGCCGTTTCGGACCCCGGGTTACCCGTTCGTTCCGCTCGTGTTCATCGCGGGCGCGCTGTTTCTTTCGGGCAACACGGTCTACGACTCCATCGTCCACAAAAACAACGCGGCGCTCGAAGCTTTCGGGCTGCTCGGCATCGGAGCCGTGCTCTTCCCGTTCTTCAAGCGCCCGAAAGTGGCTTGAGCGCCCGTTCGTTATGCAGCGTCAGGCGTCAGCGCCCGCAGCCAAGCCGGGGCATCGTCAGCCAACAGCCGTAGGCCATCGGCCGACGAGTCCTCTCACTTCAGCGTGACCTTGATGGAGGTCTTGGAAGGCTTGAACTTGTTATCGAGCTCGCCGTCGACCACGCGGAGACCATCGATGCCAACGTCGGTCGACGGAGCACCCTTGGCCGCGGCCGTCAGCAAGCTGAGGTAGCTAGCCTGTTTCCCGTTCAACAACGTCGCCACGAAGCGGCCAATCGAGGGGCCCGAGCCATTCACCCAGCTCTCGAGACCATTCGTAATCATGTCCAGGTTCGCCGTGCCACCCGGATGCATCTTGATGAAGTCCGCCTCGTAATAATTGAACGAGACGCAGCTGTTGAAGAAGAAGAGCTGGTAGCTCGACGGGAAGTCACTCGCGCTGTAACGCGAAGGATCAAGCGGGCCGTACCCGATGTACGAGTGGCCATTGTAGACCACGACGTCGC
This sequence comes from Polyangiaceae bacterium, assembly GCA_947502375.1. Classification (GTDB taxonomy): domain Bacteria; phylum Myxococcota_A; class Polyangia; order Polyangiales; family Polyangiaceae; genus SYFR01. Next base: position 7,292 of record CANMZR010000014.1, on the reverse strand, counting down.
TCGTCTTCATCGCGAGGCGGTGCGGTACGTCGCTCGTCTCGGCACCGTAGTAGGTCTTGATGACGACGGTGACGTCACGGGGTGCTTCGCTGCCAATCGAGACGCTGACAGGTTGCTCGAAGGTCAGCCACTGCTTTGCGAGCTTGTTCGCAACGACGAGCTTCAGCGCCCTTCGGTCCGCGTAGCTCGAGAACGCCGCCGGGAAGCCTGAGCCCTTCAGCTGCCAGTTCATCAAGTCCGTCCAGGTGACACCGGTCACGGTCTTGCCGTTGGCCGTGAACGAGGTGAGGTCCGCACCGTCGTTCTTCACGAGCTTGAGGCCGGTGAGCTGAACCTGCACCGCGGCCATTTGCTCGTAAAACATCGAGTAGCCGACGTCATCGCCGAGCTCCGGCTTCTCGCCCGCAGCCCAGTCCGCCATCACGCCCGAGACGAGCGAGAGGATGACCTTGTTCTTTTCGATGCCACCCTGCCAAAGCCGATCGTACTCCGGGTAGGTCGCTTTCGAGCTGGTCGACTTGCCCTCGAGCTTGATGGTGACCGGCAAATAGAGGCGCTTCTGCTCGCCGGTGACGACCTCGTTGGCGGGGTCGGACAGTTGCTTGCGAGCTTCCTGAATCGCAAGTTCCTCGGCCTGCATTGCGTCCTGGCAGCTAGGCAACGAAGGATTGAACACGTACCAGATGCTCGTCTCGAACTCCTGGTCATGGGTTGAATTTTCGGTGCACTCCGCGAGAATGCGCTTGGATTGCGACTGGTAGTTCCCGTGCAAAAGGCCGAGATGGATAGCGCTGCGCTTTGCCATCGAGACGGGGACGAGCGCGCGGTCGTTGAAGCGGTAACGCACGCGAAGCGCCTGGGTCTTGCCACCCTTGCCGTCGAGGACCGTGACCTTTTCCTTCACGAAAGTGGCCACGTCGACGTCTTTCAACTCCCGGTCGTTGACGCCGATCGAGGCGGAACGAAGCGCGCCGAACGCACTCTGCGTCTCCTTCGTAATCGCGCTCTTGATCTCGTAGTCAGTCGCCGTCGCCGACACGAACACATAACCCTCGAAGCTCAAGGCACGCTCGCGCGCCGTGACGCTCGTGAGGTCATCCTCCTCGAGGGCGGTATCTTCCGCCGCGCAGCCGGCCATCATCGGGGCGGTGCACGCAGCCAGAAACAAGAAGGGAGCGACTCGTTGGAAAAACTTCATGGTCATCATCTCCGTGGGTTCCGTCGCGGCGTTAAGCAGTTTTCGCGCCAAGCCGGTTGAAAGCGCAATGTGCCCATATCAGGGTCCAATGTAGGTCGATAGATGACAAGTGAATGATCCAGCTGAACGATCCAGCTGAGGGTCGTGCGATCCAGTTCCAGCCGCCCAAGGCAGGGCGGGGGCGCTTTCGACCCTTGCGTTCGAGAGCCGGGCACCCCATGAATCCCGGAGTGACTTCGGTGCCTCCACCCACCCCGCATGCCGGGCCGGACGCCTTGCCCGACCCGAAGCTCGTGGCGCTTCTCGCCTCGGCCGACCCCACGCGCCTGGGGCGGATGGTGCGCAAAAGCATGTGGTTGCTGGTGCTGATAGGGATCGGCGCGCTCTTTGTCGCGTGGCGTCGGAGCGCGCGCCCAAGCCCCCCAAAATGGGTTACGGCCGAAGTCAGTCGTGCGGACATTCAGGTCACGATCACCGCCACCGGAACCTTGAGCGGCTTGAAGACCGTCGAGGTCGGCACCGAGGTGTCGGGCAAAATCATCGAGCTTCACGCCGACTTCAACGACCACGTCAAGCGAGGCCAATTGCTCGCGGTCATCGACCCGCAGACGTCGAAATCCGCCGTGGACCAGGCCAGTGCGCAATTGAACGAAGCCGCAGCGGCGATTCGCACCGCGAAGGCGACTCGTGAAGAGACGCGCCAAGCTCGCCTTCGAGCCGAGGAGCAATTCAAGCTCGGGCTCGTGGCCCAGCGCGAATTGGAGGCCGCGCGCGCTGCAGCCGAACGCGCGGATGCACAGGTGGCGAGTGCCTCCGCGGCCGCGATTGTCCAGGGGGCGAGTTTGTCTTCGGCTCGCGCCCGGCTCGAAAAAACCTCGATCCTGTCGCCCATCGATGGGCTCGTGCTCGCTCGCTTGGTCGAGCTCGGGCAGACCGTGACCGCCGGGTTTCAAACCCCCATCATGTTCAAGGTAACCGAAGATCTCACGCGAATGCAGCTGACGGCCTACATCGACGAGGCCGACGTCGGGCGTGCAAAAGAAGGGCAAAGTGCGACTTTCACGGTCGATGCTTACCCGAATCGAACTTTCGATGCGGTCGTCCTCTCGGTGCGCAACGCGCCGCGAACGGAGCAAAACGTCGTCAGCTACGAGTCGATTTTGTCGGTTGAAAATAAGGGGCTCGAGCTGCGACCGGGGATGACCGCAACCGCGACCATCCTCGCCGAGAAGCATGAGCGCGTGCTCACGGTCCCGAGCGGGGCCTTGCGTTTCAACCCGCCCAACGATCCCAGCCGCCGCCGCAGCACCAGCCTCTTTGGCGGTTCGTCGCGCGACGTGCCCCGCCCCGACGTCCCGAAGGAGCCGCATGTCTGGTTGCTGCTCGACGGCAAGCCGAGCCCCGTGCGACTGCAACTCGGGGCCTCCGACGGCACGCGAACCGAAGTGACGGGCAACACTCTCATCGAGGGCGCAGCCATCGTGGTGGACATCGAGGAACCCAAGTGACCACAGGCGGCACGACCGGCGGGCCCCTCATCCGCCTGCGCGGCGTCTTCAAGGTGTATGGGAGCGGCGATTCAGAGGTGCGTGCTCTCGACGGCGTGGACCTGACGATCGAACGCGGCGAGTTCGTGGCCGTCATGGGACCGAGCGGTTCAGGCAAGTCCACCTGCATGAACGTCCTCGGGTGCCTCGACCGACCCACCGAAGGCGCCTACTACTTTCGCGGCGTGAATCTCGCTGGAACCACCTTGGATAAGCTCGCTCTGATTCGGCGCCACTACCTCGGATTTGTCTTTCAAGGTTTCAATTTGTTGGCGCGGACGACGGCGCTCGAAAACGTCGAGTTGCCGCTCGTGTACCGGGGCCTCCCGGCCTCGGAGCGGCGAAAGCTGGCCATCAAAGCGTTGGCAGACGTCGGCTTGCAGGGTCGCGAACTGCACACGCCGGCGGAACTATCGGGCGGGCAGCAACAACGAGTGGCTATCGCAAGGGCGATGGTGACCGACCCTTCGCTCCTCCTCGCCGATGAGCCGACGGGCAACCTCGACAGCTCGCGCAAACTCGAGATCATGCAGCTCCTTCGGACCTTGAATCAAGAGCGCGACATCACGATCGTCGTCGTCACCCACGAGCGAGACGTCGCTAACTTTGCATCGCGCACAGTGACCTTTCGAGACGGGCGCATCGAAAAAGACGAGCGCGGGGCGGCGGCGTGAGGCAGGCGCTGTGGATGTTCGCCTCGACACTCGTGATGGCACTTCGCGAAATACGCCGAAATATGCTGCGTTCCGTGCTCACGACCTTGGGCATCGTCATCGGCGTTGGCGCTGTCATCATGCTCGTGACGCTCGGGCAAGGCGCAACCGAGAAGGTCACAGCGGACGTAGCGAAAATGGGCGTCAACATGCTCACCGTGGTCCCCGGCGCGGAGCGACGCGGCGGCGCGAGCGTAGGGGCAGCAGCGCTCACCATCGAAGACGCCCGGGCTATCAAGAATCAACTTCCTTCCGTGGCCACCGTGGCCCCCTCGGCCGGCCGCGGAATGCTGGTCGTCTACGCGAACCAAAACTGGAGCACGACGGTCACCGGCGCCACGAATGACTACTTCACGGTGCGCGATCTGAAGCTCGACGCGGGACGGGTGTTCAACGAGATCGAAAGCCAGGGCGGTACGCCCGCCTGCATCCTCGGTCCCACGGTGCAAAAGCACCTCTTTGGTCAGCAGGAGCCGCTCGGCGCAGCCCTCCGCGTAGGGCAAATCGCCTGCCGGGTCATCGGCGTCACTCAGGCCAAGGGGCAGAACACCTTTGGCATGGACCAGGATGATTTCGTCATCATCCCACTCGCCACGTTTCAGCGGCGCATTCTCGGCAGTCACGACGTCGGCGCGATTTCACTCTCGGCCACCAGCGACGCGGCGATCCCGAAGGTGAAGGAGCAGCTCGCACTCTTGATGCGCGAGCGTCGCAAATTACCGGTCGGGGCCCCGGATGACTTTTCCGTGCGCGACATGAAGGAGATCTCGGACACGTTGTCGAGCGTCACCGGGGCGCTCACGGCGCTGCTCGGTGCCGTCGCAGCCGTGAGCCTCGTCGTCGGCGGCATCGGCATCATGAACATCATGTTGGTGTCGGTCACCGAACGCACGCGCGAGATTGGTATCCGGCTCGCGATCGGGGCCCGCGCCCACGAAGTGCTCTTGCAGTTCCTCGTCGAGGCCGTGATGCTGTCGCTGTTTGGCGGAATCATCGGCATGGTCCTCGGGCTGGCAGGCTCGTACGCGGCCGGCCGAGCCCTCAACTTTCCGTTTCGCGTGATGCCCGAAATCGTCGTCATCGCGTTCGCTTTTTCGTTCGTCGTCGGTGTCGCGTTCGGATTTTTTCCCGCGCGACGCGCCGCACGCTTGAACCCCATCGATGCGCTGCGCCATGAATAATCTAGCGGGACTCCTCTGCGCCGCGGTTCTCCTCACCACCCGTATGAGCTGGGCCGGAGAGCCGGCCGGAGAGCCGGTCACGGAGGCCACCGTGATCGCCAGGGCCATCCAAGCGAGCCCGACCCTGCGCGCAGCCTTGGTGCAAGTGCGTGATGCGGGGCTTGTCGTCACGGGCGAGGCCGCGCGCTACCCTTGGACCCTGGGCGTCGACGGCGGAACGACACGCACCGCGTCGCCTCGGCTCATCAGCGGCGCGAACACGGTTGGCGAAGTGTATGGCTTCGATACCACCACGCAGCTCCAGAAGCGGCTTCGCTGGGGCACCGACCTGACGATGAGCGTTCGTGGTGCCTGGCAGCGAGGTTTCACTCCGACCTCGTCCTTCTCGTTTGTCGGCATCGCCCCGAACGGCTTTGCCCCAACCGTCTCGGTGGCGGCACGTGCAGCGGTGACGCAACCCCTGCTACGAGGCTCGGGAGAGGCCGTGACCCTGCTGGGGTTGAACGTCGCGCGCAGCCAACGAACGCAGATTGCTCGGACGGCGGAGCGGCTCGCAAGTGCTCTCGTGCGCGACGTTCGGAGCACCTACTGGGAAGTCTGGTTTGCACAGGAAACACTGAAAATTCAGACCAACTCGCGCGACCTTGCGGCCGAACAAAGGGACCAAGCCGAGAGGCGCGTTGCCACCGGCTCGCTGGCCGCAGCCGACGCCCGCCCCTTTCAGGTCCGAGTCGCCACCCGCGAGGAGGAAGTGGTCACGGCGCGCTCGGAGTTGGAGCGACAACAGGTTGTGCTGGCTGCCCGCATGGGGATCCTCGCCGGCGGTGACACCGTCGGTGCGCCGAGCGAAGCCAGCCCCGACACTCCAACCGTGCCGCCTGCGACTCTCGAAAGGGAGGCCCTTGAACTGTCGCCCGACCTCGCGGACATGCGCGCGGCCGTCAGCGTGGCACGCCTTCAGCGCGTCACTGCCGGAGACGCCTATCGCCCCCGCCTCGACGTGAACGCGTACGTTCAACTCGACGGGCTCGGCAACGCGGATGCAGGCGCCGCCCTGGAGCAGCTCGTCACGTTCGGAGCGCTATCGGCCCACGCCGGCATTTCGTTCGACGCGCCGCTCGACGCTGGACGTCGGCGGGCCGAACTGGGCCGGGCCGATATGGCCATCGAGCTCGCGGAGGCGCGGGTCGAGGAGCGACGACAGCAAGTGGTGAGCGACCTTCGAACGGCGCTCGCTCGAGAAGCCGGTGCGCGTCAACGGATGCTGCTCGGTGAGCGAACGAGCGCCATCGCCGAACAGCAGCTCGATGCGGAAAAACAGCGGTTTTTGACGGGCTCTGGAACGGCGCTCCAGGTGCTTCAAGCGGAGGACGAGCTTCGCAACGCGAGCTTACGAGTGGCCCGCGCGGCCGTGGATACGCTCCAGCAAGCGATCCTGCGGGACCACCTCACCGGGCGCCTGCTCGCACAACACGCGGGCCTGCTCTCACCCCGGCTCGGCGGGCTCGGAGCGCCGGCGACGGGGGTTTTCGAGAGCGCGACCTACTGAGCCTCAACCGTCTGCGGCCAGCGACTCGGGCTCGAGTTTGTCCACGCGGCGCAGGGCCGGGAAGAGCAGCATCCAGACCGCCACGATGACACACGAGCCCACCCCTCCCACGACGACCGAGCCCACCACCCCAAGCAGCGCCGCCAGGGCACCGGACTCAAACTCACCGAGCTCATTCGAGACGCCGATAAAGGCGAGATTCACGGCACTCACTCGACCCCGCATGCCGTCGGGCGTGGCGAGCTGAACGAGGTTCGAGCGCACATAGACGCTAACCATATCGGCCGCGCCAAGCACCACGAGCGCGCCCAACGAGAGTCCGAAATTCTTGGATAGTCCGAAGACCACGGTCGCCAAGCCGAACACGAAGACCCCCGTGAACATCACGAGACCCGTGCGGCGCTCGATGGGCCGAAACACGAGAGAAAGCGCGACCAGCGTCGCCCCAGCGGCCGGTGCACTGCGAAGCAGGCCGAGCCCAATCGGACCCGTGTGCAGGACATCCTTCGCGTACACAGGCAAGAGCGCCACCGCGCCGCCGAACAGCACGGCGAACATGTCGAGCGACAAGGCCCCTAGAATGATTTTTTTCTTCCAGACGAACTCAAGTCCGGCAAGCAGCCGCCGCAAGGAGCGTCCGTCGGCCTTCGCGATGATCTTCGGTAGCGGGAGCGCGCCTATCGCCGCCATCGCGATAAACTGCAAAATCGCTGCGAAAACGTAAACCCATGTCGAGGACGAGGCCGCGTAGACGGCGCCGCCGATGGCGGGTCCGGCGACCACCGCGACGTGCCAGGTCGACGAGCTCCACGCGACCGCGTTTGGAAAGTGCGCCGCATCCACCAGGTTCGGCACGAGCGCCTGCGCCGCGGGCCCAGCGAACGCGCGCCCGATCCCAATCAACACGAGCACCGCGTAAATCGAAGTGACGGCTGGCGCGGGAAGATGTGCAATCCACGCGAGCATCACCGTGCACGCCGCCAGGATCCCGTAGCAGACCACGAGCAAGCGACGGCGCTCAAAACGGTCGGCCATCTCCCCGGCGACGAGCGAAAGGACGATGGACGGAACGAACTGAGCGAGCCCGACGTAGCCGAGATCGAG
>CANMZR010000013.1 GCA_947502375.1 Polyangiaceae bacterium | reverse complement strand
CACCGCCGCCACCGCCGCCACCGCCGCCTCCACCGCCGGTCCTTTTTCGCCGTGAAGCCGCTGCGGAGCTTCGGAAGGAAACACTGTCCTCGGAGGCCGCGGGCCCCCCTCAGTACGCACCTGCCGGCGGGGTCGATTTCGAGGCCGAGATGCTCCGCTTTCAAGGCCACGCCGAGCGTTTCGAAAAGGCTTCCGGGAAGGCTGCCGACCTGGCTTTGGCCGCAGCGCACGCTGTCCGGCTCGTTTCGCAAGGGACTCGGATGGCCGCTCGCGGTCTGCGAGTCGAAGGGGGCGAACGGGTCGAAGAGGCGCACCGTATCGTCGATGCGCTCTCTCGCGGTGAAGTTCCCATGCGGCGGCGGCTGCAGAGCGACCGCTTCGTCGCGAGCGTTGAGCCGTGGTTCGAGCGGCTGTGGACGACGTTGCGCCGACCCGTGCCCTCGACCAATCTCTTCAACGTTTCCTTTTATTTGGTTGTCGTCGTTCCGGTTTTGCTCGTCGTGGTGGCGCTCCTTTGGCTCGCGCAAGCACGGTGAGCGCCGGCGGGGAGGGTGCCCGAAGCCGCAGGGGACACGCGGGCGAATTCAGGCTAGGAAAGCGGTCTGATGACCAAGCCGAGGCTTCGATTTGCGCCGTCTCCGACCGGCTATCTCCACATCGGCGGTGTGCGAACCGCGCTTTTCAATTGGCTTTGGGCGCGTAAGACCGGCGGCACCTTTGTCCTTCGTATCGAGGACACCGATCGCGAGCGCAGCACCGTCGCCAACGAAGACGTCATTCTTCGGGAGCTTCGCTGGCTTGGGCTCGAGTGGGATGAGGGGCCGACCAAGGGCGGTGCCTATGGCCCGTACCGTCAACTGGAGCGGCTCGAAATTTATCGTGAATTCTCCGAAAAACTCGTCGCTTCGGGTGCCGCTTACCGCTGCTACGCCACGAAAGAAGAACTCGAGCAAGCCCGCGAGGCGTTGCGCCTCTCCGACCCGAAGGCTCAATTCCGCTATCCGGGCTGGTGGCGCGACAAGGGTCCCACCGACTGGCTGAGTGATCGACCGTACGTCATTCGTTTGCGCACTCCCAAGTCTGGACACACCGGTTGGAATGACCTCGTGTTCGGCGAGCAGCGGGTTCCGAACGACACGATTCAGGACGTGGTCTTGGTTCGTTCGGACGGCGTGCCTCTTTACAATTTTGGCTGCGCGGTGGACGACCTGACGATGGGCATCACGCTCGTTGGACGTGGGCGCGATCACATGATCAACACGCCGATTCAATTGCTCATCTACGAGGCCCTCGGCAGCGCGCCCCCCCAGTTCGGGCATCTTCCGATGATGCTCGGGAAGGGCGGCGAAAAGTTGTCGAAGCGTCACGGCGCTGTGAGCGTCGGGGAGTACCGCGAGCAAGGTGTCCCGCCGCTTGGCCTTTTGAATTACCTCGTCCGGTTTGGATGGTCGTTCGGGGACCAAGAGGTCTTCACGATGCCGGACCTTGTCGACAAGTTTGACTGGTCGCGTACGAGTCGTGCCGACGGCAAGTTCGATTCACTGAAGCTTTCCGCAATTGCGTTCGAGCACATGAAGGGAGCCGAGTTCATCGACGACGAAGCTTACGTGAGCGCGCTGCGTTCGGCCTTGTCACGCTACGGAGACATCGATGAGCGCAAGCTTCACGCCGTGCTCCCGACGATTCGCCCTCGTGCGAAAACCTTCGTGGAGGCGGCAGAAAGTGTGGATTGGCTCTTCTCTGATGCTCCAAACTACGACGAAAAGGCGAAGGAAAAGTTCCTCCTTGGCGAGAAGGCGGCGCCCCTTGGGCCGTTGCTGCAGCTTCTCGTGACCCAGCCGAAGTTCGTGGCGGCCGAGCTTGAGCTTGCGGTCAAGACATGGGCCGAGGCCAACGGTTACGGTCTCGGTGACGTCGCGCAACCGGCTCGCGTTGCCCTCACCGGGCGCACCTTTTCACCAGGACTGTTCGACATCATGGAGCTACTCGGACGTGAGATCACTCTCGCGCGCCTCGACGCAGCCGTGCGGTTACGCGGATGATGGCGCTCACGCTTTCGGCTCCGAATTACGAGCTGGCGTGGATCGGTGGTGCGCTCGGCGCGTTTCTGAAAATGGCCGTGCCGGCACTCGTGTACGCCGCAATTGCCCCTCTTTTGTGGGTCTTTTTTCGCAAGACCTGGGCCGAGCTTGATTCGGACGCCACCGACCATCGCATTGAGCAACGGGCCTCCGGTCGTTTCGATGCGCGCCCCTGGGCGATGTTCGCCATTGTCGCTTTCGTGCTGACTGCTCAGGAGTACTACGGTGGCAGTCGCTTCTTCAGTACCTACTTCCGTCCGTATCTTTCGGAGATGGAGCAAGCTCGCCATCGTGCGCATCTGCCGACGCGGATCGACACCAGATTTTACGGCGAGCTCTACGGCTACGCATGGTGGGCTGGGTTTCGTGTCGTCGGGTACACCCTTTTTCCGATGCTGGTGTGGAAGGCGCTTTTTCCGAAAGACAGCCTTCTCGACATGGGTCTTCGCATCCGCGGGCTCGCGTCTCACGCCTGGATTTACGGCGTGTGTCTCGCGGTCGTTTTGCCCTGCACAGCGCTCGTGGCGCGCTCGCCCGACTTCGCGTCGTATTACCCATTTTACAAGGCCTGTTCGCGTTCGTGGTTCGATTTGCTCGTCTGGGAGAGCATGTACCTGGCGCAGTTCTTCGCGCTTGAGGTGTTTTTTCGAGGTTTCATGCTGGCGCCCCTGCGCCGCACTTTCGGGAGCGGCGCCGTCTTCGCGATGTGTGTTCCCTACGTGATGATCCACTATGGAAAGCCGTACTTCGAAGCTTCCGGGGCATTTCTTGCGGGCGTTGCCCTCGGCTCGTTAGCGATGCGAACACGCAGTATTTATTCTGGGTTTTTCGTGCATGCGAGCGTTGCACTTTTGATGGATGGGCTTGCTCTTTCGCATGGCGGCGGACTTCCGACGCACTTTTGGCCGCGCTGAGCACGGGGGGCTGCTTGCCGGCGCGTGGCAACGGCCACTGTCCCCTCATCGAGCGGCGTGCGTGCGGCCATGCGCCTTGCCAAGGCTCAGGAAAGGCGCGGATTCGAAGTGCTGAGTTGGCGCTGGCCGCCGGTACGCTTTAGGCTGTGTGGATGGTGGACGGAACGCGAATGCGGCGAGGCGTGGGGGCCGGGGTGGGCGCACTTGCGTTGACGCTGGCCGTCGCAGTCCCGACGTACGCTGACATCTATGCCTTCACCGACGCCCAGGGGGTGATGCATTTCAGCAACGTGCGCGCCAAGGGGGCCGCGCTCTACGTGCGTTCCCAGCCGAATAAAAACCTGGCTCGGCCTGGCGTGACGCCGGTTGCGCCGAGTGACAAATCGCTGGAGCGATTCACCCGTTACGACGAAGCGATCCTCGAAGCGGCAATGCTCTACCAGCTACCGCAGGAGCTGGTGCGCGCGGTGATCAAGGTCGAGAGCGACTACGATCCGCGGGCCGTTTCATCTGCCGGCGCCCAAGGGCTGATGCAGCTGATGCCGGAGACCGCGCTCCGCATGCAAGCGCGCGATCCGTTTGATCCACGGCGCAACATCCTCGCTGGAACACGGTACCTGCGCATTCTCGCCAACACGTTCAACGGCGATATTCAGCTGACGATCGCCGCGTACAATGCCGGCGAGGGGGCGGTGGCGCGTTACGGGGGGATCCCGCCGTACAAGGAAACGCAGTTCTACGTGACAAAGGTCCTTCACTTTTATCACCGCTATCGAAGCCTCAAGAGCACGACGACGGCTTCGTTCGCCGACTGAAGTGGTGCCGCATGAACGCACCGTCCAGGCCATCAAACGGGCTTGGTCTTCGGCCGGTAACGGGTGAGCGCGGCGACGAGAAGTTCTTCGACCTGAAGGCGCAGCTCCGCCGGTTCCTGCACGAACGCATGCGGGCCGAAACCAAGCACCCACGAGGCGAGCTCACTCGAATTCCCTAGCGACAGGTGCACGCGCACCCCGCCGTCCGGGAGGGGCTCGGTCCGTTGAGACGGATGGTAACGGCGCGCTGTGACCTGACCCGCGGTCGCCCCATCGAAGTCCACCACGGCCGGTACGGGTTCGCGCTCCGTCCGCCAGAGTCCGAACTGACCCTGGGCGTAATCGTCCACCGAAAAGTCGTCCGGTAGCTCGAACGCCGATTGCTCGAGGAGCCGCGTATCACGGACGAAGTCGAGCTCGAAGGTGCGGACGGTCCCGGTCGCAACGTCTCTGCCAAGCGCGTAGATGGATTCCTTGTAAAGCAACAGTGCGTAAGGATGGACGGTCACGCGCTCGAAAGCGCCCGACGCCGACGGGTACAGCATGCTCGCGGGGCGCAAATCGGCGACGGCTTGAAACAGGTTGTCGAGATCTTCGCTGCGTTCGGAATAGTCCTTTGGGGCGAAGGCGACGTATCGGAAACGCTGCTCGAGATCGGCGCCGCGAAGCCCCGCGTTCGGGCCGCGTCCCGGGCGCCTTGCGACGCCGAGCAGGGTCTCGGACGCGAGGGCTATTTCCTCGTAAACAGTCGAGCCTCGCATCGCAGCGAAGAGTGGGCGTGCGGCCAGGAGCGCGTAGGCTTGCGTGCGGCGCATCGCCACCCGACGGGGCACTTCGACATCCGGGATCCGCCAGCGCTTGGCACCGTCGCCATCGGTGACCGGCTCGAGTTCGTTACGGAGCTCAGTACGAAGGGCCGCGACGTAGCGCCTCGCAGAACGCGGATTGACCTGCAAATGCGTTGCGATCTCGTCGATCGTGATGCCCTTCGGATGCTGCAAAAAAAGCTGTTGGAGCCGGGTCACTTTTTGCAGCTGCGTGAGCTTGCCTCGCGGCCGACCAGGTCGTCCCTTCGCGGGAGCCATGACGATCCTTACGGTCTGCTTCACGGTGTCTCGGTCTGCCACCGTGGTGCAGCCGAGGCAAGGCGGAGTAGCGCCGTCGTCGCGCGTGCTGGCGCTGAAAATGGGGCAGTCGTCCTAAGGGGCGTCGAAGGAGTGCGTTTCGGCAGCGATGCCGACCGCACCCTGGCCGCCCATCGTTGCCATGCCCTCGCCGAACCCGCCGACCCCACCGAATCCTGGGGCGCCGAGCGTCGTTGTGACGCTGGCCTCGATGACCATTGGGGCCGAGCCTGTGTAGGCCACGCCGATCGAGTGACCACCGATGCCACCCCCGCCGGCGCCACCGCGACCACCGTTCCCGCCGGCGCCGCCCGCGCAAGCGTAACCATTGAATATGATCTTTCCGAATCCACCCATACGGCCTTGACCACCGAGCTGGCCATCGCCTCCTTTGCCGCCCGAACCGCCTTGCTTGGCCGTGAGGGCGACATGTTTCAGCGTGATGTTCGCCCCGAGGCTCACGAGCGCCATCGAACTCCCACCGGCTAGACCTCCGTTGCCCACCGCGCCACCGCAACCGCCGGTCCCGCCGCTTGCCCCGGCTGGGCCGGCGTACGTCGTGTTCTGGCAGGTGAGCTTGCCGCTCGCCCCGCCGCCGCCGCCGCCACCCTGGCCGGGAAGGCCCTTTGTCTTTCCGTCGCCCCCCGCAACGCCGACAAATCCGTGCTGCGAGTCGAGCGCACCGAGACCGGTCGCGCCATCTCCCGGGATCCCAAAAGCTCCGACGAACCCCACTTTCCCATTCGTGCACGCCGCGTTCGTACTCTGACCTGAGCCCCCGTTCGGATTGGCGACCGCGGGTGTGGACTCGCCGCTGTTCCCCACGCCCGCGCTGTTGACGGCACCGAAGCCCCCAGTTCCGGCTTCGGTGGATTGATCGTTACCGCAATCGAGGAAGGCTGCCGTGGCAGCAGGCACGGTTGCAATCGAGGTGCACCCCGCTTGTGCGTCGACGCCGAATTTTCCGTCGGGAGCCGCGTTTTCGACGCTCGAGCCAGCTTGACCGGTACCTGCAACGCCCGCAATCAGCTCGACCCAGTCGAGCTCCACCGTGGCACCCTCGACCAGCATCGCGATGCTATTGCCGCTGGCGCTCGTCGCGTTGGCCGCGCTGACCTTGAGGTACCGAAGTTTCGAACTCTCGGCGCCCGCGATGCGCAGTGGGACCACGTTTGCCTCGGCGGCGATGGTGCTCTTCGTGTCACCCTTGAGTTTCCAATCTTCTGCGCAGGCGAGGGCGCCGTAAATATTTACGCCGGAAGGTAGGGTGATCGCTCCGGTGAACGTTTCGCCGCACAGGTAAAGCGTGTCGCCACCCACCGACGAAAGCGCGATGAGCGCCTTGGCGATGCTTGCGTAGGGCCGGCTCTTCGTGCCCTTGCCTTGCGATGAATCAATCCCGAGTGAGCTCGATACGAAGATGCCGCACGAGTCCGCCACGGGGTTCGGGGCCAGGCTTGGATCGCACGACTCTGCAACGGCGCCACCTTGACCGCCTGCTCCTGAGGAACTCACGGCACTTCCCGCGCCCCCCTGTCCCGGCGAATTGCCGGTCGCTTCGGTGGATCCAAGGCAGTTGCTTTCGCGGCAGATGGCACCGAGGTCACTGCAGCCCGCGAGCACGGAGCTGGCACTGCCACCGGCCACGACGACCGCAGCCAAGAGGCGCTGTACGATGTTCTTGTTCACTGTAGGCGGTGTCCTTCGAAAAGCTCGGCGGTGTCTTTGTTCGTGTCTTAAAACTCGGAGCGAACCCAAAGTCCGGCGTGGTGAGTGTCGATGACAGGAAGCCAGGCCGTCTTTTGGTGCTCTGGAGTTTGACGAAAAAGCATGTAATAGGCCACGGTCCCGGTCACCGCGAGGCCTGTGGTAACGAACAGGCCGGTGGCTGCGTTGCGAGCGGCCGATGCGGAGTCGTAGGTCTCGATGAGCGCGGCGCAATCGCCTGGACACGCTTTGCCAGCCGCCGCGAGGTCCGTCTTCAGGGCGTCGCCATCCGTCTCCTTCGACGCTGAGACCAGGTAGGCCGCGACGCCCGCACCGAAGAGCACGGCGCTGCCAATGCCGCCTCCGAGCACCGGCCACAGGAGCGCTGCCCCGTCTGACCCCGACTTTGCGTCGGGAAGCGCCTGCAGCGTGAGCTTGATTCGGCTTTCGGTGCCCGCGCTCGCGGTCACGGTTCGCTCGGCGGAGCCGTAGCCTTCATGCTTGAACTGAAGGCTGTGATGACCGGGCTCGAGGAACATCGGCTCGGTGAGCGGCGCCACGCCCGCGGGTTCGCCATCGAGCATCACTTTGACGCCGTTGGGGTGTACTTCGAGTCTCGCCGCGCCGACGTGGCTTTGGCATTCCCCGAGTTTTTCGACGGTCGCCTTCTTCGAGGCTTCGCTCGCCGTCGGTGGGTAGTCTCGCAGGCTGAGCGTAAGATGCGTGGCACAATCCCGGTATTGCTTGAGCGCAAGCTCGACGGCCCCCAGATTCCCGGTGGTGTCGTACGTCGGCTTGAGGCGCATCGATTCCCGAAAGAGTTTTCGCGCGCGCTCGAGATCGTTTTGCTCCACAGCTTGCGCGGCGGCGCTGGCGAAGTCCTCCGCAGTCTGGGCGTCCTCGGAGGCCGTTTTCGGGGCTCGGTCGTCCGCTCGAGCAGCCCCCGCAACGAAGCTGGTGAGCACAAGGCCGATGATGGCCGCGTCGCGAACGCTAGCTTTTGACATGGAGCAAAATGGGTTTTGGCATTGGCTTGATTGCCGGTGGCGTCGGAGCTTGGGTTCGCACGGGCGCCCCGGCTGCGCTCGAGCCGGTGGTCGTCTCGAGTCGGGTCGGAGTTTTCCGGCTCTTGGCCGCTGAACCTCCGCGCCCTTCGTTCGTGAGCTCGGCCTGTTTCGGTTCCGGGTTGACCGTCGAACTCGCCACGGCAGGGGGCTCATCACCTGCGTGCGTCGAGGCGGCAGCGAATTCGTCGTGGCTCCCTCGGGCCGTTTTCTCGATCAGCGCCGAGGCCGTTTCCCCCGCCGTTCCGTTCGCCGTTCCGTTCGCCGTTCCGTTCGCCGTTCCGTTCGCCGAATTCCCATGACCCGATTTCCGCAAGGCAACGAACGAGCCTATGACCGCGATCGGTAGGATGGCGCCGAGAAGCCACGCCCACGCCCGCACGGGTGCGAGTGGCGGACCGGTGACTTCGGCCACGCTCCCTTCGGTGTCTCCCTCTGCGAAAACCTGGGTACGCTTCGCCTCCGCGAGCGCGGCCTCGATCGCTCGGCGGTCCAGGCCATGCTGTGTCGCGGCTTTTCGCTCACCTTGTGCGAGCTTCAAAAGCGGCTCCCCGTCGCCCGCGTGACCCACGAACTCCGGTTTCGCTTTTACCTTCGCGAATGGAATCGTGAGCTGCTCTTTGCGCTCTGGGATCTTGGCGTTCACACGAACCGAGACGTTGGCTTCACCCTCGCTCAGCTCACAGGACTGACCGCGCGACGAGGGCGTCGAAGCTCTTGAGTCAGACGATCGAGACATAGCTTAACCGCGGTATCTTCGGACATCACGCCTCGGCTGGACAACAAAACGACGACATGCACGGTCGCTTCGAACCTGTCTCCCCCGTTTTTTATGCGGCGCGTGAGGCTTCGGTGCTTCGGGAGTTACGGGCCTTTGCCCTGCGAGCGCAGGTCCGTCAGGCGTTCTCGAGCTCGGCTATCGGCGTCGAGGTCTTGCCGGCCTCATGTCCGAATTCGGACAACGGCAATCCGGCTCCGCGCAGGGCCGTCAAAAGCCCTCGCGAAGCGTTGTCGCCGTTGCCGCGGTAATGAACATTGCCCTTCAACCGTCCGCCACCTTTGCCGCAGAGCAGCATGGGCATGT
Organism: Polyangiaceae bacterium; assembly: GCA_947502375.1. GTDB lineage: Bacteria > Myxococcota_A > Polyangia > Polyangiales > Polyangiaceae > SYFR01. Next base: position 15,373 of record CANMZR010000013.1, on the reverse strand, counting down.
CGTCCTGGGAATGCGTCCAGCCCTCGGCGTGCTCCGTGCACACGAAGATGGAGCTTTGGTCGAGGAGGTTTCCGGCTCCTTCGGGCGTCCCCTTCAACTTCTCAAGGAAGTAAGCAAGCTGGCCCATCGTGAAGGTGACGGAGTTGTGTTGCTTCGTTCGCGGCGCAGGCTCGGTGTGGTTCATGTAGTGCTGACCATCGGTCGCGCCAGCAGGCCACATGACGACGCCCGAGCCACAGGTCGAAAACATGATCGAAAAACTTTGGGTGAGCCGGCAGGTGAGCGCGAGCACCATCAGATCGCTCATGACCTTGTTTTTCTCGACCATCTGCTCGTTTCCTTTGACGTCAGGAAAGTCTCCGGGCGCGGTTGGTTTTGAGCATTCGGCGAGGGGCAAGCTGAGGCGTTGCTCCAACTCGCGAACACTCGTGAAGTGTTGGTCGAGGCGTTCTTTGTCGCGGTGTCCGAGGCGCTTTTCGAGCGCCGTAATCTGATTGGCCACCGAATCGAGGACACTCGCGCGCGCTTTCAATAGGAGTGGTGCGGCGGTGCCCATGTTGAAGAGTCGTTCGAAAAAAGCCTGCGGGGATTCCTCGGACGGATTGACGTTGGTTTCTCCGTTCGCGCTTCCGTTGTGGCTCAAGTACTGAAACGATGTCCCTTCATCGGTTCCCCGAAAGCGCGTGATGGCCGCCTCGAGCGAGCGGTACGGAGACGGTGCGAGCGCTTGAAAATGATCGGCCGCCACCTGGTCGATGGACTTGTACTTGAACGTCGAGACGATGGTATCGCGGACGTCGTCGACTTTGAGGTGAGGCCCGCCGCTGCAGACGGCGGAGATCCCCGAATGGTGAGGGTGCCGAGGGGTCTTTACGTTGAGCCCCGAGATGACGCTCACGTACTCCTTGTGGGGGACGAGCGGGACGAGCTCCCCAGCGGCAGGGGGCTGCCAGTCCGCACCTTGATTGACGGGTAGCCAGGAACTCAGTCGAACGCCGTTGCCGAAAAACCACAGCCCAAACCGGGTCGGTAATGGGTCGCCGTCGGCGTATGCGCTGCCGTGTCCATTCAACATCGCTTCGAGGATCGGCACGCCGACGCCAAGCATCGCGCCCCCCAAAAGTCCCTTCAATACGGTGCGGCGATCGAGCCCGCGCCCCTGAAATCTCCCTCGGCTCATGGTGCCTCCAGCGGGACGGCTGCGTAACGGTAGCCGTCGTTCACGACCATGTCCGTCACCAGTTGTTTGAAGTCGAAGTCGCTCGCGATGAAGCTGTTGACGAGTGCCTTGACGGCTGGCCCATCGCCTTTCCGATCAAGCCGCGCGGTGGCGTGTTGGTAGAAGCGACGCGCGATGCAGACCCCAACCTCCGGTAAGGCGGCGACGAGCCCGGCCAGCTCATTTGCGTCATTGAAGGGGCGGCCGTCGAGGTCGCTCGCCGTGTCGATCGTCATGCCATTTTCAGTGTCGCGCCATTGGCCCAGTGCGTCGAAATGCTCGAAGCCGAAGCCGATGGGATCCATCAACTGATGGCAGGAGCGGCACAGCTCGTCCTGACGATGCACTTCGAGCCGCTCACGCAGCGTCGTCGGCTCGGATGGACTCGGCTCGGGCAGCACCGTGCTGACGCCCATCGGCGGCGGCGGAACATCCTGGCACAGCAAGCTCATTCGCACGAAGCGCCCACGGTGCGTCGGCGAGGTTGCGGTCTTGTGCGCGTTCATCGCGAGGAATCCCGGGGTCGTCAAGAGGCCGGCTCGTTTCCCGTCATCGGGCAGCGTCACGGAGACAAACTCGTTGCCGGTGACGCCCGCGATCCCGTAAACCTTTGCGAGTTCCTCGTTCAAGAAGGTTTCCCGCGTGGTGAACAGCGCGCGAAAATCGCCGCCCTCGTCAAACACCTTGGCCTCAAAGAGCTTCTCGATCTCGGTTCGCATCGCGGGTCCAAGCGTCTGGGAAAAAGCCGGAAACAGGTCGGCGCTTTTGTCGAGCTGGTCGAGTCTTCCGATGTTCATAAAGTCCCGGAAAAAGCGCACGAGCGGTCCGCGGGCCGCGGGCTCATTCAGCACCTGGGTGACAAACGCGCGCACCACCGTCGGCTCGTCAAAAAAACCGGCCTCGGCGGAGTCGAGAACGTCTTCAGTCGGCGGTGCGTCGAGGAGGAGGTAGCTCGTCCGCGACGCGAGCTCCAAGCCTGTCAACTTCAACAGCCCTTCGTGTTCCGGGTCCTCGGTACCGACGGGCGCGCCGACTTCGATTCGAAAAAGGAAGTTCGGTGATTGAAGCACCGCCGCCGTGCCAAACTTCAACGCCTCGGAGAGGGTGTTCGTGAATGCGGTTACTTTCGTCGTTAACGCGATGAACTCGTCGACTTCGGCGCTCGCCAGAGGACGTCGCCAGGCTCTGCGAGCGAACTTCGTAAAGTAGGCACGCACGCACGGGTCATCGACTGTGGTCGGCTCGCAGCCCAGCGTCGCGGAGCGCCAGGCCTCGCTGGCCCAGACTTGATCGAGCACAAAATACGTGGCTTTTTCGTATTGTTCCGCCTCGAGGGGCGAGACCGTACGCAGGGACGATGCGATGGACGTAAAGCCATACGCTTGATCGTCTTGTGGGAGCTCGTCAGCCACTGGCGGGACGAGCGCTGAGCCGAATAGCGCCTTCCAGGTATTCTGAAGTTGGATTGACGTGAGGCGATGGATCGTCGCCGGTTGCGGCACGAACTTCGCGGGTTTTTGGGTCGGGCCTATTCCCGTGGCGTCGGGCGCCGACCCGCCGATCGCTCCGAAACAGCCTCCAAGGCTCGTCACAAGCACGAGCGCCCCGGCGCCGAGGCCTCGACCCCAGCGGCGTCCCGATATCGAAGTGGGCTTCTCGGAGCCGTCACTTTTTGCCATTGCGCTCATCCTACCTGACCTGGAGCCGGGACCATCGACCGGTCGAATCATTTCGATGAGATTCGTGTTCGGGAGTGGTTACCGCGGGGCTGCTCTGTCCGCCGTGATAAGCTCTCCCGCCTTCGGAGGCTGATACATGCGGGTTGCGTGGATTTTCCCTGGTCAAGGCTCGCAGGTCGTCGGAATGGGCAAGGCTCTTGCCGCTGAATCGGCTGCGGCACGGACGGTGTTCGAACGGGTGGACGAGGCGCTTGGAGAAAAGCTCTCGGCACTGTGCTTCCTCGGTCCGTCGGAGACGCTGACCCTCACCGCAAACACGCAGCCCGCGATTGTCGCTGTGAGCATGGCCGTCCTTGCCGCACTGCGCGAACGCGTTCCAGAACTCCCGGCTCCGGCCTCGTCGGCGGGACACTCGCTCGGTGAATACGCTGCACTTTGCGCGGCTGGCGTACTCAGCCTTGAAGACACGGTGCGGGTCTGCCGTGCGCGCGGCCTCGCGATGCAGGACGCCGTGCCGCCTGGGCTTGGCGCGATGGCTGCCGTCTTGGGCGTCGATGATGCCGCACTTCAAGCGCTGTGCCTCGAGGCTTGCACGGGCGGTGGCGTGGTCAGCGCGGCGAACTACAACGCGCCCGGACAGACGGTGATTGCGGGGGATACGGCGGCGGTCGAGCGGGCAGGGCAGCTCGTGAAAGCGGCGGGCGGTCGGCTGATCCCGTTGAATGTGAGCGCACCTTTTCATTGTGCCTTGATGGCACCGGCCTGTCGCAAAGTGGCCGAGGCGCTCGGCCGCTGTCGGCTCGAGGCTCCGGCGTTCGAGGTGCTTGCGAATGTGGATGCGACGCCGAAGTCGGACGCTATTTCCATCGTCGATGCGCTCGTGCGGCAAGTGGATAGTCCAGTGCAGTGGGTTCGCACGATCGAAGCGATGCGCGCTGGCGGTGTGACGCACCTGCTCGAACTCGGACCGGGCAAGGTGCTGGCGGGACTCGTCAAGCGCATCGATAAAACGCTCAAGGTTCTTAGTATTTCGGATGTGTCGGGACTCGACGAAGCTCGGGTCTGGTTCTCGGGAGGTACGGCGTGATGTTCGACTTGAAGGGAAAAACGGCCCTCGTGACGGGTGGTTCGCGGGGGATTGGCCGAGCGATTTGTGAGGCGCTTGCAAAACAGGGGGCTCACGTTGCCGTCAACTATGTGCGGGGCGAGGAGAATGCGCGCGCGGTGGTCACGGCGATCGAAGCCGCCGGCGGGACAGCGGAGCTTGCTGGGTTCGATGTCGGCCACATGGCGGAGGCTGAGACGGCGGTGACTGCCCTCGCAAAAAAACTTGGCAAGCTCGACATCCTCGTAGCAAATGCAGGTATTTCCATAGACGGCCTGCTCTTGCGTTTGAAGGAAGACGACCTCGACCGGCTCTTCGCAGTGAACGTCAAGGGTTCCCTCGGATGCGCCAAAGCGGCCGTGAAGTCGATGATGCGCACCAAAGGGGGGCGGATCATTTTCGTGTCGAGTGTCGTCGGGGAGATGGGCAATGCGGGACAGACCGCTTACGCGGCATCCAAGGCTGCGCTCCTCGGGATCACCAAATCCCTCGCTCGCGAATACGCGAGCCGCAACATCACCGTCAATGCCATCGCCCCGGGCTTCATCGAAACCGACATGACCCACGCCCTGCCGGAGGCTGCGCGGAGCGAGCTCAATAAGGCGATTCCGCTCGGTCGCGTCGGAACGGCCGCGGAAATCGCGGCGGCTGCTGTCTATCTGGCGTCGGACGAAGGTGGATACGTGACGGGCCAGACCTTGCGGGTCAACGGGGGCATGTACGTCTGACCCCGCGTTTTGGGGTGCAACGGCAGCGGCGATCGGTTATCTCTCGCGACGCCCTTTGGGAGGAACGATATGGTCGAAAAAGACATCACAGCCGAGGTCAAGCGCATCATCACCGAGCAGCTTGACGTGGACGAAGCCGATATCAAACCCGAGTCGACGTTCATCGACGACCTCGGAGCCGACTCGCTCGGATTGGTCGAGCTGGTGCTCGCGTTCGAAGAATGCTTCGAGATCGAAATTCCTGATGAGGATACCGAGAAAATCCGCAGCGTTAAAGATGCCGTCGATTACATCACGGCCCATAAGAAGTGAACGCGCGGGCTCGTTGATTGCGGGCCCATGGATTGCGGGCCCGTTGATTGCGGGCCCGCTGCTGCTCTTGTCGAAACACGGAGGCCGATGCATCGCGTTGTGATAACGGGGATCGGGATGGTCACGCCAAGCGGGCCTACCACCGAGCAAACCTTCTCGGCGTTGCTTGAGGGGCAGAGCGCCGTCGGGCCGATCACGCTCTTCGACGCGAGTGCGTTTCCCGTGAGGATCGCTGGGGAATGCCGTGGTTTTGACCCCAAAGCTCACCTCACGAAGAAGCAGATCAAGGAAACGGCGCGATTTTCGCAGCTGTCGCTCGTCGCGACGAAGGCGTGCCTCTTGGACTCCGGAATCGAGATGACGGATGCGCTGCGCGAGAAATGCGGCACCTACATTGGCGTCGGGCTCGGCGGCCTCGAGGTTCTTTACCAGTACTCCGTGACCTTGCACGAGCGCGGTGCCAGCAAGATCAGCCCGTATTTCATTCCGCAGGTCATCGCGAATCTGGCCGCGGGGCAGGTCGCAATCGAACACGGTCTGCGCGGTCCAAGCTACTGCACGACGAGTGCGTGCGCTTCGAGCGCTCATGCCATCGGTGACGCGGCAGACTGGATTCGGCTCGGCCGCTCGCCGGTGATGATTGCGGGGGGCGCGGAGTCGACGATCTCGGGGCTCGGAATTGGTGGCTTTGCGGCCATGTTTGCCCTCAGTCGGCGCAACGACGCACCCGAACAGGCGAGCCGTCCGTGGGACCGTGGTCGCGACGGGTTCGTGTGTGCCGAAGGTGCCGCGACGCTGCTCCTTGAGTCGCTCGAACACGCGCAGGCACGGGGTGCCAGGATTTATGCCGAGGTGTCTGGCTATGGTGCATCCTGCGACGGTCACCACATCACCCAACCGGCACCGGACGGGCGCGGCGCTATCGCGGCGATGCGCCAAGCACTCGAGACGGCAGGACTCACGCCAAACGCAATCGACTACGTGAACGCGCACGGAACGTCAACGCCGCAGGGTGATAAGCAAGAGGCCAAAGCCATCCTTGAAGTCTTCGGTGAGCACGCGCATGCTCCTAGTGGTGTGGCCCGGCGTGACCAGCTTTGGGTCAGTTCCACGAAGAGCGCCATGGGGCACTTGCTCGGCGGAGCCGGCGCTGTGGAGGCAGCCGTTTCTGCGCTCGCTTTGCATCGTGGCCACATTCCACCGACGCTCAATCTCGACGAGCAAGACCCCGAGTGCCCACTCGATTTCATCGGCAAGACGGCTCGTGAACGGCCGATTCGACACGCCCTCTCGAATTCCTTTGGTTTCGGTGGGACCAACGCTGCGCTCGTTCTCTCCCGCATCGACGGGTGATGTTCGGTTAAAGAATATCCTGCATGCCCGCTGACAAAGACGTCGATTCCAAGCGAATGCGTCGAGCGATTGAGCTCGCGCGGAGCGCCCGTCCTTCGCCGAATCCCCCGGTCGGAGCCGTCGTGCTTGACCGCGAGGGCGTTGTCGTTGGGGAAGCGCTGCATCATCGAGCCGGCTCGGAGCACGCTGAAGTAGCGGCGCTCGCGCTAGCCGGTGAGCAGGCACGCGGGGGCACGCTCTACGTGACGTTGGAGCCTTGCAATCATGAAGGTAAGACGCCGCCCTGTGTCGATGCCGTCCTGAAATCGGGCGTCAAGCGGGTCGTGCTAGGCTGCATCGACCCCAATCCACACGTCACGGGAGGTGGTGCGAAGCGTCTCCGCGAAGCGGGCATCGAGGTCGAGATCGGAGTCCTAGCGGCCGAGGCTCGCGCTCTCGTGACCCCGTGGAGCAAGCACATCACCAGCAATTTGCCTTACGTTTCGTTGAAGTTGGCGCTCTCGCTCGATGGACGAATCGCGACGCGCACCGGCCTCAGTAAGTGGGTGACGGGACCTGAAGCACGCGCCAAGGTCCAACAGCTCCGGGCCCAGCATGACGCGGTTGCGGTCGGTATTGGTACGGCGATAGCGGATGATCCCCGACTCACGGTGCGCGATGCGGCCTTGCTCGGCTTCGCAAGTCCGCCGGTCCGCATCGTCTTCGATACCCGGCTTCGTTTGCCACTGCGCGCGCGCATCGTTGAGACGGCTCGGGCTGTGCCGACTTGGCTATGCTGCGGGGTCGATGCCCCCAACGAAGAAGAGCGCGCGCTCAAGGCTGCCGGTTGCGAGGTGCTGCGCCTACCGATGACCGCCGAAGGGCGGGTGGATGTCGGTGCGGCGCTGCTCGAGCTTGGGGCCAGAGGGGTGGTCTCGGTGTTTTTCGAGGGCGGAGCCGAACTCGCTGGGAGCCTCCTTGCCGCGCGCCTTGCCGATGAACTGCACGCTTTTGTCGCACCCAAGCTGCTCGGCCCTCGTGGGCGTCCCGGTGCGGTGGATTGGGCTGGCCCGGAACGCCCGGGTGAAGCTCCGTCGATTTTTCAGCCTCGATGGGAAGTGTGTGGGCAAGACGCGTACGTGCACGGCCCCATTCGCTTCCCCGAAAAGGAAGACTGACCCCCCGTCTCGGATGGGGCTCCCCATGCGCCAGTGGCACGGCGGCTTTGCAGCCGTCGAGAGTCCGGTTCAGGCTTGGATGGCGAAAAGGCGGTCGGACAGAACGGCCGAGGCTGCCGCCGCGCGGCGGCGCTTATTCGAGGTCGCGTTTCAGTGATTGGCGATGAACAATCCGTCGCTTGATGACGCCGAGGTGGTCGATCATCAGCTTGCCTTGAAGGTGGTCGTACTCGTGTTGAATGGCAACGCCGAGCAGGCCGTCCGCCGTGATCTCGAATGGCTTTCCGTCTCGACCAAGCGCGCGCACGGTGACCTGCGCCGCTCGCTCGACCTCCTCGCTGATCCCGGGGAACGAAAGGCACCCTTCGCGCGAGCATGACTTTCCTTGTTTCGAGACGATCTCAGGATTGATAAACACCCGCAGCTCGCTTGGCTCTTCTTCGTCGGCTACATCGATGACGAAAAGACTCACGGCTTCGCCGATTTGCGTGGCCGCGAGGCCCACGCCCGGCGCCGCGTACATCGTCTCAGCCATGTCGTCGATCAAGGTACGAATCCGTTCGTCGACGGATTCGATCGGTAACCCCTTCTCGCGCAGCCGTGGGTCCGGGTAATGGAGGATGGTTCGAATCGCCATGGTTGTCCGCCTAGTTTCTTGAGGTGCCGGTTCACGCTTGAGGATGACGACGAAAAATCGCGGTGTCGAGGGGCACGCCCCGGGCAGCGAGATCCTCGACGAGCCGTGGGATCACGCCCGACGCCGTGAAGCTTCCTTCGATAGCTCCCCCGGCCGCGGTCCGATGGTAGGTGAAGGTGAACACGTCGCGCGGGGAGGTCCCTTTGAGTTCGGCGATCCGGATCACGCGGATGCGCCCATCTTTCAGACGGCTCACTTCGATAGCGAGGTCGAATGCGTTGCAGATCCAGTCGCGGGCCGTCACCATCCCGAGTGCTCGCGTGCCTGCAACATCCGTCGCGATCCGTTCGACCGCTTGGCGCAGGGTTGCCGCGGGGTTGGCCAGCACGACGCCGACCTGACCCTCCGAGATGGTGTCGAAGAGAGCTGCGAGCGGCTCTCCGGTAAGGGAGCGGCTGAACAAGTGGTCGGGCGCCATGCGAGCCGCGGCTCGCACGACGTCGGTCAACTTGCTGTCTTCAATGCGCGAAGCAAGCCGGACGGCCCGCCCACCGAAGTCATCTTCGCCGATGGCGAGGACATTGTGGCTCTGCGGCGCGCACGAACATAGGGCGCTCACGATATCTTCGACACCATGGTCCAAACTGCCAACGACAAGCACGTTTGCTCGGACCGCCATCGCATGCGAGAGGAATGTCGCCATGCCCCGGGACACCGCGCCGCCGCGCACGAGCACATTCAAAGTGATGGCCTCGCTGCGAGTGCGTCGAATCTGCAGCATCGCACCGTCGAGCGCAGCAGGGGCCAACAGTGCGGAGAGCGTCCGCCCACCGCCGAGGTCGCGTTCGATCACGAACTCGTCCGCTCCAACGGGCTTACCGGCGTCGGCGCACAATCGTTGGACCGTGCGCAATACGCTCCGCTCGCTTCCGTAACCGACGCCTTCGTGCAGACTCGGTTGGCCCCGACGCTGGAGGCTCACGCTGCGCTGCGCCACGCGAATTCGACTCATACTTTCGTCGGCGAGCAGCAATTCGAGTGGGCCGAGTCCCAGGAGTTCCAGCCGGGCCGCTTCACAGAGCAGTGCCAGATCGCAGTCGAGCGCTGTCGAGAGCTTTTCACTGGCGCGAACGAGCTCCAACTTCACCTGACTCGCCGTGGCATCGGTGGGCCGTGGGAGTTGGTCGAGGTCGGCTTGCGGCAAGGTCTCCTCAACGTGCCGCACGAGTTCCTGAATGAGCTCTCGGTGGGCAGCGCGAATCGCGTCATCGACCGCGAGTTCACTCGTGCGGGTCGAGGGCGTGGCTTCTGAAAAGAGGGGTGGCGTAACCGCAGCGAACGAGCCTGTGGTGCTTGACGAACGAGCGGACGTCGAGGCGCCCTTATCGGTCTCGCGTGATGGGAACTCGATGCCCCGAGGCGTCGGCTGGAGGTCGCGCGGCATTCGCGGTGCTTTGGGAACCTTGAGCGCATGCGCCCCATCGTCGATATCCGGGTCGTTTTCGAGCGGAAAGTGGCTCACGACTTCGAGGTCCGTCCGGGTGCTCGACGGTTGGACTGAACCCAGGCTGGTGCTTCGGGTTGCCGCCTTCTCGGAGGAGTTCGCCTGCACCCCCGAAACGGTGGGCGGGTCGAGGAGTGCTGCGGCCATCTCTCCGGCGTCCGGTCGGGTGCTCGACGGGCTCGGCGTCGTCGACGAAGCGGCCTCGTGGGGCGTTGTATCTCCCGTGATGTTGCTGTCGATTCGAAGGATAAAATCGCCGATGTAGATGCGATCTCCCTCACGAATCAACGTCGCATGGCTGATGCGGCGATGATTGACGTAGGTCCCGTTCGTGCTCTTCAGGTCGGTCACGATGTACCGACCGTCACGCACGATTACCCGCGCGTGCTGCTTGGATACGTTGCCCTTTGGTAATAGGACATCGTTGCCTTTGACGCGGCCGACCGTGATCTCGTCGTGATCAAAAATCTCACGGCGTTCTGCGCCGCCTTTTTCGCTGATGACGATCGAGATCATCGCACTTCGAAGAACCTCGAACCGAGATACCAGATGCACGCCGCCGCGACCACCTTGTCGTGCAAGGTGCTCCAGGCGAGCGCCCTGGTTTCAGCGTCCGTTCTTGAGTTCGCTGGTCGTCTGCGAGAGCAGCTCGGTGGCGATCGTCAACACTTCCCGCTCGGTGAGGCCCGCCGCGCGAAGCTCGCGGTAGATGGTTCGAGCGAGGATACGGGTCCCTCGTGGGTCGCCGGCGGTCGACAAGCCACTGAAGATCCCGCGTGCGGACTCGTGGAGGGTGTCGCTCAGCGTTTCAACGTGGGCCATAGAACCATACGTTCAGCAAATGTCGGGCCGAAACCAACATCAACGCAATTTCAGTAGGTTAGCTGCACCAGGTGCGAAGTCCTTTACGCATACTTGGGTCATTCTCTTCGCACGGGCGCGACGGGCCCGCCGAGCGTTAAACCGACGGAATGGCGGCAGGTTCGAAGCTGGAGCCGTGACGATCGAGTCGAAACGCTTCCACGCCAACCAGGCCTGATTCGTCGAGTTCGTAAATATTGAAGCCGCTCGTCCGATCGGGATCCGGGTGCACAAGCGATGCGCTGGTGGACCCGATGGCGTCGAGGTAGCCGCTCGCCGTGGTGAGCTTGCGCCGGATCCGCCGGTGCAGGTGCCCGTGCAAAAGCAAGCCGCGCGGCAACGAGTCGAGCACCTCCCGGAGGGCTTCACGATCCTCGAGACCGTTCAGGCGGGCTTTCAGCGGGTTGGGCGGTGGGTGCCACGGATGATGCAAAAGGATCACGGGGAAGCGACTCCGAACCTCCACGTGCGCGAGCATGGCGTGCAGTGCGAGCAGTTGCAGCTTGCCCACTTCGCCCGAGGCCACGAGCGGTGGGCGAGGGACCCCCGTGGCAAGGCCTATCAACGCCACCGGGCCGCGTAATCGGACGAATGGGAAAGAGGAAGTGTCCGTCATGACGGCGGCACCCGGCAGGTCGCTCGACATGTAGTCCTGGAAGACCTGCTCGAAGCGCCGGCTCTCGTGGGCGTCGCGTGTGTAAGCGTCGTGATTGCCTGGGATGACACTGACGCGGCTGGGGTCGAGCCCTAGCTCGTCGCGGAGGAACGTATGCGCCGCCTTGAATTCGCTTTCGAGAGAGAGATTCGTCAAGTCCCCGGTCACGACAACGTGGTCGATGTCTCCGTGTTCCCGGATGGCTCTTGCGACGGCGTTCAAGGCGTACGCGTGATGTTCGTGAGCCCGTCGAAGCTTCAGATTGACCCACCCGGTCAGCCGCTTGTTCATGAGACGCGCGGGGGTGGCATCCTCCAGCGCCAAGACGTGCAGGTCCGAGATGTGCGCGATTTTCACGTAGTCCCTTGTTAGCACCGGCCCGCTCTAGGGCCAACGACACACGCGCGTTGGGGCTGTGGCGGCTCAGAGCGGGTTCTCGGCGCACCGAAAGCCAACCCATGGGTGAGTCAGCGACGGCAGCTCCTTGTGACGACGCGCCCCTCTGAGCCAGGCGCGCCCATCGCGAAAACTTCCACCGCGAAGCACCCGAAAGTCTCCGTTCAGAGGGCCTTTCGGGTCGTGCATCTCGGGCTCTGCGTAACCCTCGGCGTACCAGTCGGCGACCCACTCCTCGACGTTACCTGCGAGATCGTAGACCCCTTCGGTGGTGCGCCCGGCGGAGAAAGAAGCGACCGGCGCAAGCTCGGCGTAACCGTCGCTCTCATCGAAGCGATCGAGCTCATAGGCGGCGGCTCGACCGTGGTTTGAAAGCAACGGTCCGTAAACGTTTCCCCACGGGTAGAGCCGGTGCCGGAGGCCTCGTGCGGCGCGTTCCCATTCGGCTTCCGTCGGGAGTCGAGCTCCCCGCCAGCGGCAGTAACGATTCGCGTCGAACCAGGTCACGAGCGTTGCGGGTTCCGTGGCATTCGCAGTCCAGCGCTGGCTGCCCGGATCGCTCGCCCAGCGGCAGCTCCCGACTTCGACGCAGCGGCGGTAGGCTTCGTTCGTCACCTCCGTTCGGTCGATCCAAAAGTCGGACAGCACCACTTCGTGAAGCAGCATTTCATCAGCAAAAAGGCTGGTTTCGCAGGCATCACGTCCCAGTTCGTTGCGGCACATGAGCTGCGCCTGGGTGACCTCGCCGACGTCACTTCCCAAGGCCACGACGCCGCCGCGAATCAGGACGGCACCGTCGAGCGGCTGGCGAAGCACGGCGAAGGAACTTCGCGAATCGATGCCCTTCCGAGGTTCTTCCCGCGCGGCAGCCGGCGTGCAGACCCAAGCGAGAGCGAGACTGGTGCCAAGGGCAAGTCTTCGCAACGACAACTGCCGAAGTCTCGCGGTTCGAAGGTTCATGCGTTCCCGCTCTCGGAAGCACACGGTGCCCAAAGCGCGCTGGCTACGTGCAAAGCTTACAGTGCAAGAATTTGAAGCGGTTGTTCAAGGACCTTGCGCAGCTCGGCTAGAAATTTTGCGCCGACCGCGCCGTCCACCACTCGGTGATCGCACGAGAGCGTCAGTTTCATGCGCTTTCCAGGCACCACGGTGTCGTTTTTCACGACTGGTTCGGAGCGAATGGCTCCGACCGCCAGGATCGCTCCCTCGGGGGGGTTTATCACCGCGGCGAACTCGTCGATCCCGTGCATGCCGAGATTTGAGATTGAGAACGTCCCGCCGGTCATCTCTTCGACTGATAACTTGCGGTCGCGCGCCCGGAGCGAAAGCGCCTGGATCTCCGCACTGATTTGCAGGAGCGATTTCTGGTCGGCATCGCGCACGACGGGCGTCACGAGGCCGTCATCGACCGCGACCGCGACCGAAATGTCGATGCGCCCGTGGTAGACGAGTGCTTCAGCCGTGAACTGTGCGTTGACTTCCGGCGCCCGGGCAATCGCGACCGCGACGGCCTTCACGACGAGGTCATTGAACGAGATCTTGCGGCCGACCTCGGTGTTGAAGCGGCTCCGAAGGTCCACGAGCGGTTCGGCATCCACGTCGATGGTCAAATAGAAATGCGGGACTTGTTGCTTCGACTCCGTCAAGCGTCGCGCAATCGTGCGGCGCATCATGCTGAGTGGCTTCACGGTCGATTCGCGGCGGCCGGTACGCGAGGGCGCCGGCGCGGCTGTCGTGGTGGTCGTCGAGAGAGCTGGCAAGGCCGTGGGTGCGGTCGATAGATCCCGTGCCACAATGCGACCAAACGTTCCCGAACCGCTCATGCGACGCAGGTCGATCCCGCGCTCGCGAGCGAGCTTGCGAACGTAGGGGGACGCTTTGACGCGGCCATCGGGGCCGATGGAAGACCCGACGATGTCATGGGTAGTTGCAGGTGCGGCGACCACCTGAGGCGGTGCAGTCACGGCCTGAGCAGGCGCGACACGATCGGCAACCCGGGCGGCGGCGGCGGCGGGCGGAGGTGCGGGCGGAGGTGCGGGCGTCGTGACCGGAGCTTCCGCGCGAACGGCCGCCGTGGTCCCTTTCCCGAGGAACTCGTCCGCGGATTCACCCGCGTTGCCAATCACAGCGACGGGTTCACCAAGCCGCACCATCGAGCCCGGGGGTGCGAGAATTTTTAGAAGAGTCCCGCGATCGAAGGAGCGGAATTCCATCGTCGCTTTGTCGGTCTCCACCTCGGCCAGCAATTCGTCGACTTCGACGAATTCGCCCTCTTTTTTGTGCCAAGTGACGATCTGGCCTTCCTCCATGGTGGGAGAAAGCTTTGGCATATCGACAACACGAGCCATTTTAGATGCTCCGGTAGGTGACGGATTCCACGGCTGCGATGACGCGCGCAGCTTGTGGGATGACGTGTTGTTCGAGCGTGGCGTTGTAAGGCATCGGTACGTCGAGGTTGGTCACCCGCAAAACAGGCGCGTCGAGTTCGTCGAACGCGAGACGTTGGATGCGATCGACGATTTCGGCTCCGACTCCACCGTACGGCCAACCTTCGTAAGCGACGACCGCGCGGTGAGTCTTCGCGATGCTCTGCACGAGGATGTCTTCGTCGAGCGGACGGAGACTGCGCAGATCGATGACCTCGCAATCGATGCCCTTCGTGGCGAGCACTTCGGCGGCTTCGAGGCAGACATGCACCATTCGACTGTACGAAACGAGCGTGCAGTCCTTGCCCTCCCGCGCGATCCGTCCCTTCCCGAACGGAACGACGTAATCCCCCTCCGGGACATCGCCTTTCAGTGAGTAAAGGGTTTCGCTCTCTAGGTAGAGCACGGGGTTCTCGTCGCGAATGGCGGCCTTCAACAGGCCTTTAGCGTCCGCGGGCGTCGCCGGAGCGACCACCTTGAGGCCGGGCACGTGGACATAGAAATGCTCCATCGAGTGCGAGTGCTGAGAGCCGACCTGCCGCGCCGAGCCGTTGGGGCCTCGAAACACGACGGGCACCGAGAGTTGGCCCCCCGACATTTGTCGAAGCTTGGCCGCATTGTTTAGAATTTGGTCGAACGCGACGGCAGAGAAGTTCCACGTCATGAATTCGATGATGGGGCGTAAGCCGACCATTGCGGCACCGATCCCGATCCCCGCGAACCCGGCTTCGGTGATGGGCGTATCGATGATTCGGCGCTCGCCGAAACGTTCGAGCAATCCCTCGCTGACTTTGTAAGCGCCCTGGTACTGCGCGACCTCCTCGCCCATCAAAAAAACGCGTGAATCACGCTCCATTTCCTCGGCGATGGCCTCGCGCACCGCTTCCCGCATACGCATGCTTTTCATCGCGCGAACTCCCCCGCGTAGGTTGTAAACTCGAGCAATTCGGCCGTCGGTTCAGGGCTCTCTTCGGCGAACCGAACACACGCGGCGACTTCGGCCTCGACCGAGGCATCGATCGATTCGACCTGCGAGAGCAGCTCGGGTGCGGCGGCGAGGTCGGCGCGTAAGCCGTTCAGTGGGTCGCGTTTTTTGTGGTCTTCGACCTCCTCCTTCGTTCGGTACTTTGCAGGATCGCTCATCGAGTGGCCCCGGTAACGGTAGGTCAGAATTTCGACGAGCGTTGGGCCCTCACCGCGTCGCGCGCGATCGACGGCAGCTTGTAGGCGGTCGCGCACCTCGAACACGTCTTCGGCCACGAACCGGTCTTTCGCCATGCCGTAGCCATCGGCCTTCTTCGACATGTCGGTGACTGAGATCGAGCGCTCGAGAGATGTGCC
>CANMZR010000012.1 GCA_947502375.1 Polyangiaceae bacterium | reverse complement strand
CGACGCGCCAACGCCTTCAGCACCGGGGCGCTACAGCCGCCGCTTTGACACCCGCCGACCGCCTCACCGTCCGGCATGACGACCTGCACGGCGACGTGGATCCCACCGAGCCCCGCGTGGTCGAGCGTGCGTTGCAGGAGCCGCTGCACCGAGGGCGGCGAGCCGTCGAAACGATCCGGAAAAAACGAGCCGTTCGGAAGCACGAGCCCTGAGACCGGCTCGGCACCCGCTTCGTGCAAGAACGCCGCAGTTCGGAGCAACCACCGCAAGCGATCATCGTGTACGAGTTGCATTTTGGTTCAGGTGGCGAATTTGCGCTCAATTGGCAACGTTGCGTTCAGGGGTGGAACTTTAACTCAAGGGGGCAACGTTGCGCTCAGGTGTCGTATTTGACTCAGGTGTCGTATTTGACTCAGGTGTCGTATTTGAGAAGGACGCGATTTCGTCCCGCACGCTTCGCTGCGTAAAGGGCAGAATCGGCGGCTTCAATCAGGCCATCGGGCTCACTCGCTCCGTCGTACTGCGCGACGCCGATGCTCACGGTGACCCGAAGCTCGGTTTCGTCGCAACGAAAGACGTGCGCTTCGATCGCCATCCGAATGCGCTCGGCCACGATTCCGGCGTCCTCGACAGATATCCCACGGAGCACCAGGCAGAATTCTTCACCCCCATACCGCGCGAAGACGTCCTCGGTTCGCAAGAGTGCTTGGATAACCGCCGTCGATTGGATCAGAACGTGATCTCCGGCGATGTGTCCGTACGTGTCGTTGACGCTTTTGAAATGGTCGAGATCGAGCAAAATAAGGCTCAGCTTCGTCCGATGGCGCCGCGCATAGGACACCTCCTCCCCGAGCTGATCGAGCAAGTACTTCTTGTTGTAAACGCCCGTCATTGGGTCCCGCAGTGCCGCGTCGTACATCTTCTGCACGAAGCTCTCGTCGAGCTTGTCGTGAAAAGTGAACTTGAGGATGGTTGTCTCGCCGAGGCGGATTTTGTCGCCATCCTTCAGTGCGTCGCGGGTGACTTTCTCACCATTGACGAGGGTGCCGTTGCTGCTGCCGAGGTCCTCTATTTGCACCTCGTGACCCGTCAAATGAAGCTTCGCGTGAAAACGCGAAATGCTGTCGTCGTCGATCCGCACATCGGCACGCGAGGAGCGCCCAAGGGTTATCTCGCCGTCGTCGAGCTTGAACATCTTCCCGACATCCGCGCCCGCGAGGACGATCAAGTAAGCGCGATTCCGCTCACTGCGTTTCTTGAGCTCGGCGCGCAGTTGCTCGATGCTCGAGACGCGCGTCGTTTCCAGGTCATCGTTACCGGGTTTGGTCATCCGTCGCTCAATCCGTCGCCGTGCGTCAGAACCGCGTGACGCCTCCGTCCTGGCCGAGTTGGCTGAGAGGCACTGCAAAAGACTCGACCAGAATAACACCTTTGGAGCACTCAATGAAGGTGGCGTTCGCGACCCGCTCCCCGGCCGCGGCCGGAGCTTCTCCAACCGAGCCGACATTGACGATCCGTATTTCATCGACGGTTCCGTCTTCGCGCGGCCGACGCACAGCCCGTTCAAACGGCACATGGGAGCCCCCGCAGACAATCAACCGTGCCGGCTCATCCGCGACGAGGTGAAGCAGCATTTCGTCTGACATGTCGTGCGTCATCGGCTCGAGCGGATCGCGCGGGGAGCCATGGACGAGTGCCAGCTGACCACCCCCTGGCAAGGCCTCACGCAGGACGAGCGGCAACTCCGCGAGGTGCGTGAGGACCCGCTCGCCCAGCTCCTCACGCATGGCGACGAGCCGCCGGAAACGGGCACGCTCGAAGTCACCGCAAGGCTGCAACGACTCGAGATCGATGGTCGCGAGCGCGCGATCGCCGACGCCTTGAGCACAGAGTGCCCCGCATTGAACGAGCCGTCGCCACACCTCGAGAGCCGAGGGCCCCGGGAAACAATGATCCCCCGCCACGAGGACGCGCTGATAGCTCCGCCGCTCGGCCGTCGCCATCACGGCGGCCAGTGCGTCGGCCTCACCGTGGATGTCCGAAAGGCACAGGAACCGCATGGGTCAACGCTAACATTGAAGGCTCGGCGGGTGTCCCTCCCACCGCGCTCATGCGAGCGTTGCTCCTGGAGCCGAGTTGTGCGACCCGTTTGTGGATGGAAGCTCCTGCCGCTGAAGCTCCTGTTCGCTCACGCCGCATCCGAATGATGGCGACCATCACCGCTCTCGACACGCTTGTCGGTGCCCATCCCGTAGCGCTCGGAGACCTGTATGCAACCGGCACGCCCGCGGACGCCTTCACGCTCGGGGACGCTCGGGGCAGCATCTTGGCGTTCGAGGCCTCAGCCTCCACCCACGCCGCGCTGCGCCCACTCGTGGTCGGGCTTTCACGGCACCTATCGCCCTGGCGAGGCAAGTCCTTCGAGAGCGGCGGAACTCTGGGGAGCAATCTTTTATTTGGAAAACGTCTCGCGGCCTTCCGCGGGGACGTCGCCCCTTCGCTGCTCGATGGGGAGCCCACGCTGCGCATGCGCTACGACGGCCTCGGTCTCCATTGGCCGTTCAACCGAATGCTGGACGAGCTGCGCCAGATAAGTCCTGGAGTGGCTATCGGCCCGTTGCTCTGGCGGACCGGTGCCGACTCGGCGACGCCACTCTTGTGGTGGGGGCTCTCGACGCCCCGCTGAGGTGTGGTGGGGGCTCTCGACGCCCCGCTGAGGTGTGGTGGGGGCTCTCAACGCCCCGCTGAGGGTGGGCTCAGAGCGGCGAGGCCCGATGCGCTTGCAAAATGGCGCGCACGTCGAGGGGCATATCGCACGACTTGACGAGTGCGAGGTCCGTAAACACCACCGTGTGCGTCATCGTTGAGCAAAGCTCGCGGTCACTCTGGCGACGAAACTCGTAATCCAGCTGGACACTCCGATTCCCGAGACGGCCCACCTGAATCGTGATTTCCGCCACATCGCCGTAACGCAGCGGCGAGAGGAATGCGCTTGTCATCGAGACGGCCGGCAAGCCAAGACGACGCTGCATGATGAGGGCAGGATAGCCCCCGTCGAGGTCGTCGAACAAAGCCGCCATCGCCTCGTGTGCGTAGGCGGCGAACACGGCAAAGAACAGGAGACCAGCCGCGTCCACTTCTTCGAAACGGACCGGGCGCGCGATGGTCTTCACGAGAGGTCGCAGGCGAGCTCGCCAACCAGCTCGCGCGAGAGCTCAACCCGTGCCGGATACTTGGGATGGAGCACGGTGAGCGCAACGTGCTGAACGTCCCTTTTGCGGAGCTGCCGGGCGACTTCCGGCGGCAGCGTGAAGCGAAAATAGTGAACCGCCGTTGTGCGGTCTTCCCGCGAGCCATCGCGCACTTCGCCGGCGGCACGAACAGTCACGCCGTCGACTTCGAGAGCCACGCACTCCTCGAGGCCAGCGAGTGCAATCAGCATGCGATCGCGTTCCTCGCGCTCGGGGATCTCGACGAACAGAGTCAGCGATAACTCGTCCTCACCGGGGATGAGAGCGTTGTAGGTTTCGAGCTCGTGCTGAATGGCGTCTTCGCGCGAAATGCGCTCCGTGCGGAGCATTTCCTGCACTTGCAAGAGCACCGTGTCGTGGTTCTCGAAGACGGCGGAGATGTGCCCACCGAGTTGCACTCGACGACGGCGCTTCTCCTCGATCACCCGGCGCCGAAAAGGCTCTCTCACGACCTCGTAATCACCTAGCGGCAAGAGCTCAGAGCGTTCAACGGACTTCATGTTTCCTTCAATCCCCAGGCTCTCGCGAGAGCCTGCACAGGGTGTATCGTCTCGCGACCCGTCTCATGTCGAAGCCGCATCGCGGAGAGGCTGCAATCCGTCAAGACGACGTCGGGCACGGCCTCATCGACGGTGCGGATGAGTCGCTCGGCGTAGTGACGCCCTTGCTCGTAAAATTCGGCCTTCATGCCCCAGGTTCCATCCACTGCAGAGCACTCCTGGACGATTTGCACCTGGGTCTCCGGCAAGGCCCTCTCGAGCACGCGCGCGGCAGGAAACCCGATCTTCTGGGCGCGCAAATGGCAAGCAGCATGGTAGGCGACTTTGCCTAGCCCGGCTTGGGCGGCCGGCAGCCCTTCCTTACGCCGCCGCTGTTCGATGAATTCCATCAGGTCCAGGCAGGCCCCCGCGACCACCCTTACGGCCTCTTCGTCCACGTACTCGTACCACTCGCGCTTCAGCGTGTAGGCGCAGGTTGGCTGCGGGATGAGGATCTTCGCTCCGCGTAAAACGTGCGGCAACAAGAGGGCGACGTTGGCCTTTATTTTAGCGACGAAGCTGGCCACGTCGCCGCCATCGAGGTTGGGCATTCCGCAGCACGTCTCTTCGACGCGTGAGACACGGTAGCCGAGGTGTTCGAGCACGCGCACGGCGGCACGCGGAATTTCCGGCGTGTTGTAGTTACCGGTGCACGTCGCGAACAGGACCACCTCGCCCCGCTCGTCGACCGGGACCGCGGCCTCGTGCTTCGCAAACCAGGCCGGAAACGATTCACTCGCAAATCGCGGCAGGGGAAATTCCGCCGAGACGCCAGTCAGTTTTTCCTGAACCTTGCGAAGCAAGCGGCTTTCGTGAACGAAATTGCTGACCACCGCGACGGCGCCCGAGCCGAGAGCACCGATGAGTTGCGGCTCTCCGAGAACGCGATCGACCACCGAGACACCGTCTCGCTGCGCCCGGGCCGCCTTCTCGCGGGCCATCAACCGGGGGAAATCGAGCAGTTCGGAGGCTCCGTCATCCTTCGTGTACGGGCACTTGATGTAGCACAGCTTGCACTGCCAACACTGATCGCTGACAGCCCGCATATCGACGTCATCGATGGCTTCCGCGCCTTCGGTCTTGCCCGAATCAATGTCGCGATCGACCCGCGCGAACAGCTCCGGAAACGAGCCGCAATAGCCGACGCACATGCGGCACTCGTGGCAGATCTGAAAAGTCCGGCGCAGCTCGGCTCCCAGATCGAGGGAATCGTAGTAGCGCGGATCGTTCGGGGACGACGCGGGGGCTAAGAGGGGGGTCCGTGCGATCACACTCATTTTGATCTCGTTGACCGAACCGATGCGTGGGGAAGCGGACTCAGTGCTTCGGGCCCGGTCCACCAAAACCGCGAAGGCATCGCGATGGGTGAACCGAAGCCCTCATTCCCTGGTCGTCGAACCAATCAGTCGAGGGTCGCGAGCGCCTTCGCAAAGCGACCTGCGTGAGACTTCTCAGCCTTCGCGAGTGTCTCGAACCACTCGGCAACGTCGGTAAAGCCTTCGTCGCGTGCGGTCTTGGCCATTCCCGGGTACATCGTCTCGTACTCGTGCGTCTCGCCGGCTACGGCCGACTTGAGGTTCACGTTCGTCGAGCCTATCGGCAAGCCGGTCGCCGGATCACCGACCTGCTTCAAATAATCGAGGTGGCCGTGCGCATGCCCGGTCTCACCGTCCGCGGTATCCTTGAAAAGGCCCGCAACTTCGGGGTAGCCCTCTACGTCCGCAACCTTTGCGAAATAGAGATAGCGACGATTCGCCTGCGACTCGCCTGCGAAGGCGTCCTTCAGATTCTGGTGCGTTTTCGTTCCATCGAGCTTCGGCATTTCAGTCTCCGGTTTCTTTCTCGGCGTCAGTCTGTGGCTCATTGGGAGCCGCACACTGGACGCAACGTCCTCGGTAAATGCGCTCGACCGAGCGCACGCTGAAGCCTTGAACTGGCTTCAGATTTGTCGCGGCAGATGCGGCCGCTAGTCCCTCCGTCATGACATCGATGACGAGCCCGCACGAGTCGCAGACCGCGTGGTCATGAGGCGCGACGTTTGGGTCAAAACGAACCGGCCCCGACTCGAGCTGCCGGGCCGCGCAAAGCCCCTGTTTGGTCAACGCAGCGAGCGTGTTGTAGACCGTGGCAAAACTCATCGACGGGAGCTCCTCGCGCAGCCGTCCGAACAGCTCCGTCGCCGTCGGATGGGTCGGATCACCCACGAGTTGGTTCAAGATTGCGAGCCGCTGTGGCGTCACCTTCAAGCCGCACGCCCTCAGCGCGTCCAGCATGGAACCGAGCCGCGCGGGATCACGGGGGCGGAAAACGACCGGGCTCTGGGACACAGCAGGACCTTACTTAGAATGATTCTTAGTTGCAAGTCATTTGCGTCGCGAGAATGACATCGCCAGGGCCTTGCACATCGCTTCACCCTCTGCCATAGTCCGCGCCCCTGAAAGGACGTAGTGCCCGTGTCTGAGACTATCCCTACGGAAGCCATTACCTGCAAGCCACTCGAAGTCGCCGTTGGCGATCGCGGGATCGAGCGTGCGATCAAGCACCTGAAGCGCAAGATGGCGACGGAAGGCATTCTCCGCGAGTTGAAGCGCCGCCGCCACTACATGAAGCCTTCGGTCAAGCGCCGTAAGAAGGAGTCGGAAGCGGCTCGTCGGCGTCGCAAGCGCGCCCGCGTCGTCGAATAAAGAACCCGGGCTTCCGAAGGCAGGCGGTGCGCTCTCAACATTCTGGAGAGAACCACGGCCGTATTCGGTGGCATAAGCCGCGTTCAGTGGCGCAAGGAGCGAGGGCCGACGCTTGACCTGTGAGCGCTCGGCCACTGTCATTTTGTGCGCGTCGTCATCCTCACCACATCCTATCCGCGCGCCGACGGCGACGCGGGGGGGCACTTTGTGGCGACCCAAGCGCGGCTGCTCGCCGACGAAGGGCAGCACGTCCAGGTCATCGCACCGGGCCGCCAGCACACCGTCGAAGTGCGGGATGGCGTGGAGATTCATTGGGTCGGGGGCGCGACGGCCTTCGGAGTTCCGGGCGTTATGGCGCGCCTTCGAGCGTCACCATTCGGCGCCGGGCTCGACCTGCTGCGGACGAGCCGAGCCTTTCGCGAAAAGCGTGACCAACTCATCGGTGGCGCCGAGGGTGCGCCTGAGCGCGTGCTTGCGCATTGGCTCGTTCCTTCCGTTTGCCCGGGGCTGATGGGACTCAGTTACGGGGGGCGAGTGGAGGCGTTCGCCCACGGCGGCGATGTGCGGTTGCTGTTGGCTCTGCCAGCCCCGCTCCGAGAGCTGGCCCTCCGAGAGATCGCACGGCGGGTGACCTCGCTCTGTTTTGCTTCCCATTCGCTTGCAGAAGCGCTGCTCGGCGCTGGAACGGAGCCCAGGCTGGTGCAGGAGCTCGAGGCGCTGGCGTCGGTGGCGGCACCTCCGATTGAACTTACGCCCGAACTTCGGAATAGGGAGGCGCGAGCAGCCGAGCGCATCCTGTGGCGGGCACGGTTCGGGATCCCAGACGACGAACTCTTGGTGGTCACGATGGGACGGCTCATCGAGTCAAAGCGCGTGGACCTCGCGATGGAAGCTGTGAGCCGTGCGGGACGAAGCCATCTGGTGGTGGTGGGAGAAGGTCCACTCCGAAAGAAGCTGCAAAGCGACGCTGCGAGGCTCGGTGGTCGCGTCCGGTTTTTGGGGACGCTCGAGCGAACGCGGGCGCTTCACCTCCTCGGTTCGTCCGACGTCCTCCTGCATCCCTCGGAACTCGAGGCCGCTCCAACCGTCGTCCGGGAGGCCCGTTTTTTGGGTGTTCCGGTGATTGCCTGCGGCGCGGGTGACATCGCGCGATGGTCCCTCAGCGACTCTGAAATTCGCTGCGTGGCTCGGGATGCGGGGTCACTTGCATGCGAGCTGCAGCGACTCACGGCGGCTGGACACAGCGTTTGAGCGGCAGCACAAACGACGACGAGACAAGCCTCTCAGCTCGCCTCGTCGTTCACACCTAGGGCGACGCATCCGCCGCTCACTCATGCTTTTTTAGCTCAGCTACCGCGACGCTGGTACGCCGGGGTATCCCAATCGATTTCGTTACCCGACGAGACCAGAAAGTGACGCTCGCGCTCCGTGCGCGGGGCGGCGGCTGGGGCCACCGTTGAACGGGGCTGTGGCTCGAAGCGCCGCTGAACCGAGGCCGGCGACGCAGCTTCTTCGTACCGTTCGACGCGCTCGATACGCGGTTGAGGTCGCGAGCGCGGTACCCCAGCACCTGGCGGCATCGACGCCACCCGGGCTGCCGGCCGCACCGAAAGAGTCCCGCGGCGGCCGTAATCGGACGCGGCCTCGCGACCCGTATCGGTCGAAATATCCTCCTCGAGCTGTACCGGAATTTCGTTCGAGCGATCGAAGCCCGTCGCAATGACGGTCACCTTGATGGCGTCGCCCATTGACTCATCAATCGTCGCACCGAAGATGATGTTCGCATCCTCGTGTGCTTGCTCTTGAATGAGGCTTGCCGCCTCCTTCACTTCGCGCATGCGCATCTCGGGTCCGCCAACGACGTTGATGAGCACACCCGTCGCGCCTTCAACCGAAATGTCATCGAGCAGCGGCGACTGAATCGCAAGCTCGGCCGCGTAACGCGCACGGCCTTCGCCCTTCGCGCAACCCGTGCCCATAAGGGCTCGGCCCATGTTGCTCATGACCGTCTTCACGTCGGCGAAGTCCACGTTGACCATGCCGCTCTGCGTGATGAGATCGCTGATGCCCTTGACGGCCTGATACAGGACCTCGTCGGCTTTGCGAAACGCCTCGATGAAGGAAAGGTCCTCCTGATCGAGATTCAGCAGCTTTTCATTGGGGATCGTCACAAGCGTATCGACGTGCTCGCTCAAGAGTGCGAGTCCGGCTTCCGCGCGACGGGCCCGCTGTTTCCCCTCGAAGAGAAACGGCTTGGTCGCAACGCCGACGGTGAGAATATCTTCCTCGCGCGCCAACTGCGCAATCACGGGTGCCGCTCCGGTCCCCGTGCCGCCGCCCATGCCAGCGGTCACGAAGATCATGTCCGCCCCCTGAAGCAGTTCCTTGATGCGCTGGTGGTCTTCGAGCGCAGCCTTACGACCGCGCTCCGGATCCGCGCCTGCCCCCAGCCCCCGTGTCAAGCTCTGCCCGATCTGAAGCTTCGTCGGTGCGAGACAATGTTGGAGCGCTTGCGCGTCCGTGTTGACGGCGATGAACTCGACCCCTTCGAGGCCTAGCGTCATCATCGTATTGACGGCGTTGCAGCCAGAGCCGCCTACACCGATGACCTTGATACGTGCCTCGTATGAAAGGTTTTCTTCTGCAAATTCAATCGAGAAACTCATGAATACTCTCCCGGGACCCGTTCGTGTTCCGCATGTTGACTCGTCGGGTGCCTATTCCGACGCGTCGCGGTTTCGCAGCTAAAATGCTGCTTTAAACCAATCGAAGAAGCGGCCACTTTGGCGTGACTTCTTCTCGCTTCGCGGCGGGAGTTCGATGACCTCCGCCTTTTTTGTGCCCCCGTGTCCCCTTGCCTGGTGGAGCGCGTTGGCACCGTAGAGAACGAGACCCACACCGGTCGCAAACTGCGGACCGGCGACCAGACCCGTTATCCCTTTCACACCGACCGGCGTGCCCATGCGCACCGGCATCCCGAGGATTTCCTCGGCGAACTCTGTCATGCCCTCCATCAGTACGGCACCGCCCGTTAGGACGACGCCGGCCGAGAGTTGCTCTAGCAGCCCAGTATCTTCGATACGGGTGCGAATCACCGCGAAAATTTCCTCGATGCGCGGCTCGATGATGTCGCTAAGGAGGCGCCGTGACGCGGTGCGGGACGGATGCCCACCGACGCCCGGAACTTCGATCTCTTCGTCGTCCGCAACCATTCGACCGAGTGCACAGCCTACGTTTCGCTTCAGCCGCTCCGCCTCGGCAAGCGGCGTGCGGAGCCCCGCCGAGATGTCTTGCGTGACGTTGTTGCCGCCCACCGGAATGACGCTGACGTGGCCGATGCCACCATCGACGTAGAGGAGGAGGTCCGTCGTTCCGCCGCCGATGTCGATCACCGCGACGCCGATTTCTTTTTCGTCGTCCGAGAGCACAGCTTCCGCGCTAGCGAACGGCTCGAGCACGATGTCAGCGACCGTCAGTCCGCATTTTTCGGCACAGCGAACGAGGTTTTGTACTGGCGCGATCGCGGCGGTCACGAGATTCACGCGCGCCCCGAGGCGCACACCACTCATGCCGATCGGGTCCCGAATGCCGTCCTGGTTGTCGACCGTGAACTCGCGGGGCAGCACGTGGACGATCTGCCGATCGGCCTCGATCGGAATCGCACGCGCACCTTCCAGAACGCGCTTCACGTCCTCGATGGAGACCTCGCCGTTGCTTATCGCTGCGATTCCATCCGAAAAAGCGCAACGGATGTGGCTCCCGCTCACGCCAGCGTACACGGTCCGAATCTCAACGCCCGCCATGGTCTGAGCCGCGTCAAGCGCCTCAGCGATGGCTCGGGTCGTCCAGTCAATGTTCGAAACGATGCCGCGCCGCAGACCGCGACAAGGGACGTTTCCCACACCCAGAATGGTGACGCCGTCCGCATCGACTTCTCCGACCACGGCCGCAACCTTGGTCGTACCGATGTCGAGGCCTACGACAATTTCGCTCGTTGCTCCACTCATGGACGATGGGGCGGACCCTTTCACGAGTCGGCCAACATGGCCAAGTTTTGGCTGTGTCATGGGTTCCCCTTCGGGTTTCCTTCAGGGTTTATGGGGAGTCTTTCGTGGCGCATGCGAACCACGACTCGCTCCGGATGGGCGCGATTATCGAGAAAAATCGCCTCGGCCTTGCCCTGACGGTTGTGAAGCTCGGCGAACAAGCGGACAGCCTTGACGACTTTTGCACGGTAGGGTGGCTCGCCAAGAGCGAGCGTCAGACCCTCGGTTCCCGCGACGACGCTGATGTGGCCCATTCTATCGAAGTGAAGCTCTTGGATGGGGAAGCGCTCCGCCGCGTGCGCCTGTTCAAGGTTCGCTAAGAGCTCGAGCGCGCTTCGCAAAAGGAGGCTCAAACCGTCGCGGTCATCCGCGAGCTGTTCGGCCGTAAGTCCCGTGACGACCGGAAAGTCAACGGGGTCACCGGGCTCCGACTCCTTGAACAAAAGACCCTGAGCGTCCACGAGAAAAAGCTTTTCGCCGATGCTGGCGAGGAGCCGCGGGTCGCGCTCAACGACCTGAACGTGCACAGAATCGGGAAGTTCTTTATGAACCTTGGCCGACTCGATCCAGGGGTCCCGTTTCAGCCGGGCGACGGCCGCGTCCTCGTCGAGATCGAAGATGTTGTGTCCCACCGAAATTTCCGCGAGGCGGGTGACACGCTGGGCCGTGAGCCTATTCGACCCCTCCACAGAGACGTTCGCTACCTGAAAGCGGGGACTCTTGTGCAAGTAGCGCCGAAGCCCCCACGCGACGAGCACCGAAGCCGCCATCACCACCAGGACCCCGGTCATGACCTGGAGCTTTTTGAACCAAAAGCTAGGTTTTTTTGGCGAGAGTTGAGAAGACGCCGCCCGCTTGGAGCGCATCGCCGCGGGCGGTTGTCGCACCGATGCCGGAGGCGCGGCCTTGACCCTGGACGCCTCGGGAGGCGACGTGGAGTCGGGAGCCGGCGGTGGCGTCGTGCGGCGATTGGGTGGGAGCAGCGATTGGTTTGGCGGCTTCATCCAGGCACCTTGGGCACTTGGGGTGGCGGAGTTTCACGCAGGAGCTCGGCGATGCGTTCAAGCGAGCGGTTGATGTCACCGGCGCCGAGCGCAATCACCACGTCGCCGGCACGAAGCTTTTCGACCACGCGCGCAGGGACATCCGCCTTGTCGGCGACGTGACGGACCCCCTTGTGACCGTGCTTGCGAATTGCTTCAACCAGCTTCTTCGAGGTGACCCCTTCGATTGGCTTCTCCCCCGCGGCGTAAATATCCGTGACAAAAAGCAGGTCAGCCTGATTGAACGCGCTCGTAAAATCCTCGAAGAGGCTCTCCGTGCGGGAGTAGCGATGGGGCTGAAAGGCGACGACGATTCTGTGTTGCTCGGCAGGAAATGCTCCACGGGCGGCATCGAGGGTGGCTCGAACCTCCGCCGGGTGATGTCCGTAGTCATCCACGAGCTTCACGCCACCCACTTCGCCGACCATCGTGAAGCGTCGACCCACGCCGTCGAAGGTCGCCAACGCCTGTTTGGTGACATCGAGCGGCACCGCAAGCTCGTCAGCCGCCGCAATCGCGGCCAGGGCGTTAAGCACGTTGTGCTGGCCCGGCATGTTGATGGAGAAGCCGCCGAGAGGCTCGCCGCGTCGATAGGCATTGAACGCCGTGGTGAGCCCTCGATAGCGCACGCCGCGCGCCGAGTAGTCCGCCTGCGGCGACATTCCATAGGTGACATAACGCCCGCGCAGCCGCGGCAACATCTCCTGAACCGACGGGTGATCGAGGCACAGGACGCTCACCCCGTAGAATGGAACTCGCCCGCAAAACTCGACGAACGCGTCGATGAGCTTTTCGTGCGTTCCCCAGAAGTCGAGATGCTCGGGATCGATGTTCGTCACAATCGCGATGGTCGGGTTGAGCCAAAGAAACGTGCCGTCACTTTCATCCGCCTCGGCAACCATCAAGTCACCCCCGCCGAGGCGCGCATTCGAGCCAAGCGCGGCCATCTTGCCGCCCACGGTGACCGTGGGGTCGAGCCCCGCCGCACGCAGGACAGTGGCCACAAGGGACGTCGTCGTGGTCTTGCCGTGCGACCCCGCGATGGCTACGCCGTATTTTACGCGCATCAACTCGGCGAGCATTTCCGCGCGGCCGATCAAAGGGATCCCGAGCTCACGGGCCTCCTCGAGTTCCGGATTATCGAGCTGGATGGCACTCGAGCGGATCACCACGTCGGCGCCGTGCACGTTCTCTGCGCGATGGCCGATATCGACACGCATCCCGAGCGACTCGAGACGCTTGGTCGTCGAGCCTGCCCGCACGTCGGAGCCCGAGACCTCAAAGTCGAGGGAGCGCAAGATCTCGGCCATCCCGCTCATGCCCACGCCGCCGATGCCGACGAAGTGAAGCTGCCGCACACGTCCGCGAAACATCATGGCTGAGGTGCCTCTCTCAAACGGGTCGTACTATCACCGATACTTCGAGCGTTATTGCGCGCGATCAGCAGCAAATCACGGGCTACATTCGCCGAAGCGTCGGGGCGTCCCCGGTCACGCGCTCGCCCCGCCATCGCCTCACGCAGCGGGCCGTCGTCGAGCAGCCGCGCGAGCTCTTTCGCCATCCGAGGCACCGTCGCCTCGGACTGTTCGACGCAAACCGCGGCACCATCGTTCGCGAGCGACAAGGCATTGCACGTCTGATGATCATCCGAGGCGTAAGGAAACGGGACGAGCACGGCTGCACGCCCGATGGCACAGAGTTCGGCGACCGCCCCAGCCCCGGAACGCTCGACGACGACATCCGCGCGGGTGAGCGCCTCGGCGACATCGGCGATGAAAGGCAAGACGTCGGCCTTGACGCCGAGCTCAGCGTAGAGGCTCGTCACAGCGGCCTCCTTGTCCGGTCCGGTTTGGTGCACGACCTCGAGCTTCTGGGCGCCTCGATAGAGCCCGAGTGCTCTGGGCACGGTCTCGTTCAAGGCACGCGCGCCCTGGCTTCCCCCCATGATGAGAACTCGCACGAGGTTGCCCGCCGCTTCGTACGGTGACGGCTCGAACTTCGTTCTCAACGGGACGCCGGTCCAGAGCGCATGGCCTTCGATGCCG
Organism: Polyangiaceae bacterium; assembly: GCA_947502375.1. Lineage (GTDB taxonomy): Bacteria > Myxococcota_A > Polyangia > Polyangiales > Polyangiaceae > SYFR01. The sequence continues at coordinate 10,563 of CANMZR010000012.1, read as the reverse complement.
TTCACCGTCTCCGGGAACCCGCCGTAGACCCGCTGCACGAAGGGCTTCAAGAGCTTGTTCGTAAATCCCCAGACGGCGTTCGGCTCGAGCAGCGTCACGGGAACGCCCAGGCTCCGCGCGGCCAACGTTACCGGTCCGGCCGCGTAGCCACCAACCGAGAACACGACGTCTGGAGCGAGCATTTTTACAAGCGCGCGCGCACGCGGAAGGCTCGATGCTGCTCTGAAGGCGCCGCGGACGAAGCCCCGAAACCCATGCCCACGGAGCGGCAGCACATCGAGCAACTCAAGCCGACCGCCGGCCTCCGGAACGAGGCGAGTCTCGATGCCACGTCCCGTCCCCACGAACACCACCTCGACCTCGGGTTCCTCCCGACGGAGCGCGCTCGCCACCGCGAGCATCGGGAACACATGGCCCCCGGTGCCGCCTCCAGCCATCAGGATGCGGGTCACGCGCCCTCCTCTGCCGCAGTCGCGACGACAGCGGAGGCACTTTGCGTCGGCCCCTTCGGCTCAATAGCCGGCGGGATCCCATCCGTCGAGCGCCGACGACTGATGTTGAGCAGGATCCCAATCGACGCCGCGCTGACCAGCAATGAAGAGCCGCCGTAGCTGATGAATGGCAGCGTCAGACCCTTGGTGGGCATGATGGCCATCGACACGGCAAGGTTCAAGAGCACCTGGGCGCCGAGCAAGATCGAGAGGCCGAAGGCGATGTAGCTGCCGTAATCATCCTCGGCCTCAAGAGCGATTTTAATGCCGCGCCAGACAACGATTCCAAAGACGCAGCAAAGCCCAACGACCCCGACGAATCCGAGTTCCTCACCGATGATCGCCGCGATGAAGTCCGTGTGAGACTCGGGGAGATAGAGGACCTGGTAGCCACGTCCGAGGCCAAGCCCAAACACACCGCCTGAGCCGAAGCTCATCACCGACTGAAAGGGCTGGTACGCAAGGGTGCTTCGGTGCGCGTCCATGTCCGAGAACGCCATCCAGCGCTGCATTCGATACGGCGATAGTTTGACCAGCAAGACGCCTGCCGCGGCTAACGCAACGCCGCTCACAATGATGTGCGGAACACGCACTCCAGCGACGAACATCAGCGCGAACGTGAGCATTGCCAGTACGAAGGCGCTCCCGAAGTCGGGCTGCTTCAAGCAGAGGGCCATGAGGAGACCGAGGATCACGAGATGGGGCACGAACCCGATCCAGAACGCTCGCACCTTCTCGGCTTTTTTCGACAGCGAGTAAGCGAGCCAGAGCACCAGGGCGACCTTCGCCATTTCGGATGGCTGGATGTGGATCGGTCCGAGCGTGATCCAGCGGTAAGCGTTGCCGGCCTTATGACCGAAGCCCACGATCGTCAGCACCATCAGAAAAATGACGCCGGCGAGAATCGGGTACGTGAAGAACCTGACCAAACGATAATCGAAGCGGCTCGTCAGCCACATGGTGACAAGGGCCAGCACAGCGTAAGCGGCTTGGCGGGTGACGTAGTGCTGCGGATTGTGAAAACGCACGGTCGCCTCGTAGGCGCTGGCGCTGTAGACCATGACGAGACCAAATCCGAGCAGCGCAATGACGGCCGCCGCGAGGATATTGTCAACCGGACCTATGACGCTCGACTTCGCGAGTACACCGGCGCGCTTCCAGCGAAAGGGACGCTGAGCGCTCGGACGCGTTGAAGTGGCCCCCGTATCTGCGACGGTCTCAGCGCTCATGCGTCACCTCCGCGCAACGCACGGACGGCCATCACGAAAGCATCGCCGCGCTCCTTGTAATTTGTGAACATATCGAAGCTCGAGCAAGCCGGACTCAAGAGGACCGCGTCACCCCGAGTCGCCAGCGACTGCGCAATTTTCACGGCATCCTGCATGGTGGTGGCGCGTTCAATCGGTAAGCATCCGTGCGCCGCCGCAGCGATGCGCTCGGCCGCCTCCCCAAGAACGACGAGTGCTCGACCCTTGGCACAGAGCGCCCTGACGAGCGGTTCGTAGGCCCCGAGTTTGTCGCGGCCGCCTGCGATCAAGACGGCCTTGGGCTCGGAGAGTCCCACGAGCGCGGCAACCGATGCTCCCACGTTCGTGCCTTTTGAATCGTCGTAATACCGAACCCCACCGAGTTCGGCGACGAGCTGACAGCGATGACCGAGCCCGGCAAAGGTAGCAAAGGCTCGCTCGATGTGCGTGCTCGCCTCGACGCTGTCCCCCAACTCGAAGCCGCCGACGACACCGATGGCCGCGCAGGCGTTGGCAAGATTGTGACTACCCGTCAACCGGAGTGACGCTCGCGCAACCTCGAATCCACGAGACTGATGCACGATGCGATCCGCGCGCGGGCCGATGGTGCCCGTGCCTTCGACGGTTCCAAAAGTGACACAAGACGCCTTACCGCGGCGTGCCTGTTTTTCCAGAAGCGCGTCGCCGTGAGGCACGACGGCCACGTCGTCGAGTTGCATCACGGCAAAGGGATTGCCCTTGGCCTGGACGTAGTCGTCGAAGGTCGCGTAACGGTCGAGATGATCGTCGGTGACGTTCAAGAGCGCATGCGCGCGAGCGTGGAGACCGGGGATCCGCTCGGCTTGAAAACTGGATATCTCCACGACGCAGACGTCGTAGTCACCACCGACCGCATCGGCGAGGGGCGTACCGAAATTGCCCCCAAGAAACACCCGCTTGCCTGCCGCCTCGAAGATCGCTGCGACGAGGGCCGTGGTGGTGCTCTTGCCGTTCGTTCCGCCGATGAGGGCGATGGGAGCCTCGAGGAACCGCGACGCGAGCTCAAGTTCACCTATCACTTCGACGCCAGCCCCAACCGCACGACGGAGGGCGTCGTTGTCCGGGACGCCCGGCGAGACGATGACAAGCTCGAAACCAAGCCAGGATTCGCGGTGAAACTCACGCTGTCGAACCTCGAGGCCCAAGATGGACTGAAGGGTCGTGCGGCTTGAAAGTTTGTCGATGGAGACTTCATCAAAGCCAACAACCTCGGCGCCTTTGGACGCGCAGAGTCGCGCCGCGGAGACGCCGCTCGCCCCAAGACCAAGTACGGCCACGCGTTTTGACTGGAGCATCATCAACGCACCTTCAGCGAAGCCAAGCTCACCAGCGCCAACAGGATCGATACGATCCAGAAGCGAACGATGATCTTCGGCTCCGCCCAGCCCTTCTTCTCGAAGTGATGATGAATCGGCGCCATCAGGAAGATCCGCTTCCGGGTCGCCTTGAAGTAGCCCACTTGAATGATGACGCTGAGCGTCTCGACGACGAAAATGCCGCCGAGCAACAAGCTCAAGAGCTCATTTTTTGTAAAGATCGCAAGCATTCCGAGACCGCCGCCGAGCGCGAGCGAGCCCACGTCGCCCATGAAGACTTGGGCCGGATACGTGTTGTACCAAAGGAAGCCAATGCCCGCGCCGAGGACCGCACCACAGTAGACGGCCAACTCGCCCACCGAAGCGATGCGGGGAACATCGAGATAGCTCGCGAGGGCGAACTTCCCGATGGTGGCACCCGTGACGTACGCCCACACGAGGTAGGTCGCCGCATTGGTCATCACGGGGCCAATGGCGAGCCCGTCGAGGCCATCGGTGAGGTTGACCGCGTTCGAGGTTCCGACGACCACCAGAATGGCAAAGACGATGTAAACGGCGAGTGGAAGCTCAGGTGAAAAGCGGGAAAACGCGACAAATGGGACGGAGAGGCGAGTGCGTATTTCGAACCAATCCGCGGGCAGTTTGTTTTCGAGGACGAAGGTGTAATAAATCGCGGAGCCACCGATCAATACTTGCCCGAGGAGCTTGTAGCGACCGGGTAAACCGTTCGAGCTCTTCAGCTTGATCTTGAGGTAATCGTCGAGGTAACCGATGACACCGTAACCTGCGGTCACGGCGGTCGTCGCGAGCACGAAGGGATTACGGAGGTCCGCCCAAAGGACGGTGGGTACCAGCAAGCACAGCAGGATGAGCGCACCGCCCATCGTCGGGGTGCCGGCTTTGGCACGGTGGCTCTCGGGGCCATCGCTACGAATGACCTGGCCGATTTGTTTCTTCTGCAGCTCGCGGATAAACCAGGGAGCCAGCATGAAGGTCAGCATCATGGCGGTGAGCGTCGCCATGATCGTGCGGAACGGGATGTAGCGCAGCACGTTCAGCCATTTGAGCCAGGCGTAGTGGTGCTTGAGCGGGTAAAAAAGCTCGTAGATCACGGCGACACTCCGGGCATCGTCTCGATGGTGGGTGACGCATCGGGAAGCTCCGTTAGCGCGTCTATCACAAGCTCGGTTTGCACCCCGCGCGAGCCTTTGACGAGCACCAGGTCCGCGGGCTCCACAAGCTCGACCGCCAGCTCGGCCGCGGCCCGAGAGGTCGCCCTGTGATGCGTCACGAGACCCATGTCCGCAGCCGAATGAGCGGTTCCGGCGGCCTCGGCCCCGACCGCGATGAGCAGCCGTGCCCCACTTGCGGCGGCCCACTCACCAAGCGAGCGATGCGCGGACTCGCGGTCCTCGCCGAGCTCCAGCATATCGCCGAGGACCAACACGAGCCGACGCCCGAGGGCCGTGGCGAGTTCGCGTGCGGCCGTGAGCGACGCGCGGCACGATGCCGGGTTAGCGTTGTAGCTGTCGTCCAGCAAAATGACGCCGTTTCGGAGCTGGCGAGGCTGCATGCGCCCAGGACCTTCATCGAGCGACGAGAGCGGGGCTAACGCGGACTCAAGGGCCTCACTCGTCCACGCCGAGGCGGTGAACGCCGTCTCGAGCAATGCCAGGGCCGCCACCGTCGCAAGCGCGCCGGCCTCACCGAGGAGCGGAGTCGCAAAGGTCACGAGCGAATCATCCGCGCGCCGAACAACCAAGCGCTGACGAGCGATGCCGAGTACTTCGCGACCAAGGATGCGGTAGTCCGCCTCCGGTCCCGTCCCGTAGCCGACCCGCTGTGAGGCCGGCGAGGCGGATAGGCCGAGCGAGACACGCGCGTCGTCGGCGTTTCCAAGAGCGGTCCCGCCCTCAAGGAGTGCACGAAACAACGCGGTTTTCTCGTATGCGATTCCATCGAGCCCGCCGAGTCCTTCCGAGTGAGCACTTGATATCAACGTGACGAGTCCGACATCGGGACGGACCAGCTGCGCGAGGGCCCCGATCTCGCCGGGCGAATTCGTACCCATCTCGAAGATGGCGATGTCGATGGCGTCGCTGAGGGAAAGGATCGTCATTGGAACGCCAATGCGGTTGTTCAGATTCCCAGGTGTTGCGAGCACCTTTCCGGGAGCATGGGCTTCGCAGAGCGCCGCTATCGCGCGCTTGGTGGTGGTCTTCCCGACAGAGCCCGTGAGTGCCACGACGGTCTTTCGTCCGGCCGAGCGCCAGCAAGCCAAGTGATATGCGGCGAGTCTACCGAGCGCCTCTAGCGTCGAGTCGACCCATAAAGTTGTCAGACCCGGAACACGCACAGCGCGCTCAACGATGGCCAGCGCAGCGCCCCGTTTGGCGACCGCTTCCAGGTGCTCGTGTCCATCAAAGCGTTCGCCGCGAAGGGCGACGAAGATCTCGCCTGGGCGCACCGTACGGGAATCCGTACTGACACCAACCAACTCGACAACGGAATCTTCGAGCGGCCCCCGCAGGCCACCTCGTGTCGCCGCCAAGACGGCGGAAAGCGAGAACTTCGCCTGATTCATCGGGATCGGAGTCGCCATCAGGGCGCACCTTGGCGTTCGCGACGACGCACGAGCGAAGCTCTCACTTCAACGCGATCATCGAACTCGTGAGTCGTCGCACCGATAATTTGGTACGGCTCATGGCCCTTTCCGGCGACCATCACGACGTCACCGGGTGACGCCCGCGTGACGGCCAACTCGATGGCCCGCGCCCTGTCGAGTACGACCTCGTAACGGCCGCGTGCGCCACCCCGTTCCAGACCCACACAGATGGCCTGGCCGATTGAGGTCGGCTCTTCGCTCCGTGGATTGTCATTTGTCACGATGGCAAAGTCTGCGGATTTCGCTACCGCCTCGCCCATGGGCCCCCGCTTGGCGGAGTCGCGATCGCCACCGCAGCCGAACACGCACCAGAGTTTCCCCGCGGTCAGTCCACGCAAGCTTTCGAGTACGCGCGTCAGGGCATCGGGTGTGTGAGCGTAGTCAACGACGGCCACGATATCGTCACGCCCTGGAGCGTCACAGCGCTCGAGCCGCCCGGCCACCGTACGCATGCCTGCGAGTCCGGCCTCCGCGCGCCCGTCGAGTGAAAGGGCCCGAGCGACCCCGAGCGCGAGGATTAAATTCGAAGCGTTGTGAGCACCCACGAGGGGCGAATCGACCGCCGTTCCGTCCCCCAAAATCAAGCGCGTTCCAGCCGTTGAAAAGATGAGCTCTCGCGCAACGATATCCGCGCCTGAAGAAGCGCGAACCGAGACCGTCTGGACCGTGCCGCCGGCCGCGCGGATCCGCCAAGCGAGCCCTTCACCGTGCTTATCATCGATGTTGATAACGCTGACCCGCGGCGAGCCTTCAAGAAAAAGACGGTCCTTGCTCGCCGCGTATGCGGCCATCGTTCCGTGAAAGTCGAGATGGTCCTGGGTGAGGTTCGTGAACGCCACAACGTCAAACGCAACCCCCGCCAGGCGCTCCTTCGCGAGCCCAATCGAAGACACCTCCATCACCAGATGCGTCGCTCCACCGACCAGCATGCGGGCGGCGATGCGGTGCAGTTCATCGGCCTCGGGGCTCGTGTGGCCATCACCGAGCAAGCGTTCGCCCAGTCGATGCCCGAGCGTCCCGACGATCCCCGTGGTGACGCCCGAGGCCTGCAGAGCCGCCTCGACGAGATGCGCCGTGGTTGTCTTTCCGTTGGTCCCGGTGATCCCGACGACCCGCAGATGAGCGGTTGGCTCGCCGTGAACCAAGGAAGCAGCCTTTGCTAACGCCTTACGAAGTTCCGTCACTTCGAGAACGGGAACACCAAGACTGGTGAGGGTGCTCCCCCGACCGCTCTCACACAGAACGGCAACCGCGCCGCGCGCGACCGCCGCAGAGGCAAAGGCCGCGCCGTCGGAGCGGGAACCTTGCATGGCCACAAAGAGCGCACCGGGAACCACTCGTCCGGAGTTCTGTTCGACGTCCGTAACGAGCGCGTCATCGCGGCCGAGGAGCACCGCTTCGAGAGCCTCTCCGAGCACCCCGAGCCGAACGCCCGGTCCGCCGACGATTCGCTCGAGCGACGCTTCGATGATTGGGTTGCTGCTCATCGCCGTTCACATCGAAGGCTCGAAAACGAGCAGCAACTTCGAGCCCTTTGGCACGCGCGCCCCCACTGGCGGCTCGGTGCGCACCAGGCGCCCCGAGCCTTCGACCAGCGGGATGAGACCCTTTTCGACGACGACCTGCACGGCCGCACGCACCGGCATTCCCTCGACACTGGGAACGGTCGCGACTTCACCTCCCGGCAACAACGCCTCGGCCACTCGAGGAGCCGGCACGCCCACGACCGATTTTCGAGCGAGCGCAGCGTGAGCCGTATCGGCCGGATCGGTGGTCTTCGCGTACTCGGCGACGTCCGTGAGCTTCACCGCTCGGGAGCCATCGGGACGAACGCCGAGATACTGCAAGGTCCTATCGGCGACGCGACGAAAGACCGGCGCCGCAACGGAGCCGCCTGAGTTCGCACCGGCGCTCGGCTCGTCGATGACCACACTGATGACGAGCCGCGGACGCTCAGCCGGGACAAAGCCGACGAAGGACGTGACGTAGTGGAGGTCGTTGTAGCGGCCCGTTGCCGGATCGATCTTCTGCGCGGTTGCCGTCTTGCCGGCCACGCGGAAGCCCGCCACGGCAGCCTCGACGCCCGTCCCATCCCCCTCGGTGACGGAGCTCAACATCTCGGCCATGATTCTCGCTATCCGAGGCGAGACAACCTGTCGGCGCACTTTGGGCGTGGCCTCCGAGAGCACGACACCGCTCGAATCGGTGACCTTGGACACCAGGATCGGCTCGAGAAGCACCCCGTGATTTGCGAGCGCCGCAATGGCCATGGTCATCTGCAAGTTGGTCACGCTGACGCCCTGACCAAACGCCGCCGAGGCCGTCTCCACCGGAACCCACGGGCGCCCGCGCGGACGCAGCACGCCATGCGAGGTACTCTGGAGCGGGAGCCCCGAGTTCTCTCCGAAGCCGAAGCGACGAAAGGACTGGTAGAGCTTTTCCTCGCCGAGCCCGAGCGCGATCTTGGCGATGCCGATATTCGACGAGATCTGCAAAATCTGCGTCGGCGTCAGCCACTTGCTCACGTGGGTGTCATGAATCACGATGTTGTCGATCGGCATGCGCCCTTCCTCGCAATAGATGGGCTCATCGAGCTTCACGCTATTGGCGGAAAGCGCCGCCGCCATGCTGAACATCTTCATCGTCGAGCCAGGCTCGAACACATCGCTGAGGGCGTGATTTCTAAAAACGCTCGCGTCAGCGACGTTGTAATCGTTTGGGTTGAAGCCCGGGGCGCTCGCGAGCGCGAGGATCTCGCCGGTCTGCGGATCGACCACGATGATCGAGCCGGCTTTCGCTTCGTGCGTCTTTAGCGCAGCATCGAGTTCTCGCTCGGCGATGAACTGAATGCTTTGGTCAATCGATAGAAAGACATTGTGGCCCGCGAGCGCAGCTTCGTCCTGGATGCCTTCCGAGAAAATGAGCCGCCCCGCTCGGTCTCGAAGGCCGCGAATTTCATCCACTCGACCCCGCAACTGTTCGTCGAGCGCCAACTCCATTCCCTCGCGCCCCTGGCCGTCCGGTGACACGAAGCCAAGGACCGGCGCGGCGAGTTCCCGATGCGGGTAGAAACGACGCCCCTCCCCTTCGACGCTCAAGCCACGAACGGGATAGCGTTGGTTGGAGTTACTGAGCGCGTGCACCGCGGCGACTTCTTCGGACGTCACCCGGCGCTTCAGCCAAGCGAAGCGCTTACCGCGAGCCAACTTGTCAGCCACCTCCGGCACCGTCATGTGGAGCGACTCGGCAATACGCACAGCAAAGCTCTCCGTACGCGACGGAATAAATTTTTCATCGATACCGCGCAACATTTCAACCGCATCGATCGAGATGCTGGGGACTTCGACGCTGATGGCAAGTGCGGTGCCGCTACGGTCGTAAACGGTTCCGCGCTTCGGTGCGACATGCAGCTGGCGCAAGCGCTGCTTTTCGGCGAGGGTTCGCCAGGCGTCCCCGTCGGACACTTCGATGTCCCACGCGCCGTTCAACACGACTCCGAGCCCGACTCCAAGCAGCGCGCAGAGGATCCCCGCGCGAATGCGGATGCCTCGCCTACGCTGGACAGGAATGTTCTTCAAGGAGTCGGCTCCTTGTTCGCAACGACCGGGCCTTTGGATTCGACGCGCGCACCATCGACCTTGAGAACGATCACTCTTTCGGGCGGCGGAGGCGTCATCCCGAGGAGCGTGCGTGCCACCATCTCAACCCTTTTGGGCGTCTGGTAGCTCGTCGCTTCGAGCTCGAGCACGCGCTTGACTTCACGCAATTTCGCCTGCTCAACCCGGGCCTTCCCGAGGCGAAATCCGACATCGACGATCTTTCCGCGAAGCGCGAGGTGGACGATGAACGCGGCAGTGGATGCGGAAACGGCAAGGGTCCACAAAAGAAGAAAGCGGCGCTGGTTCACGGAAGGCCCCCAACCCGCCGCGCCACCCGTAGCTTGGCGCTGCGAGCGCGTGGATTTTCCGAGAGCTCATCCTCGGCCGCGACGAGGGGCTTGCGACTGAGGGCTTCCCATGCCGGAGTGAGCATCGCGCGCTTGACCATGCGGTCTTCCAGCGAATGAAAACTGAGGACCGCAAACCGTCCGCCGGGGCGCACCCGACCGGCCGCCAGCGTCAACAGCGCCTCGAGTTCAAAGAGCTCGCGATTCACGGCCATTCGAAGCGCTTGAAATGTTTTCGTCGCCGGATCGACACCGTGAAGGCGGGCGGGGCCGACGGCGCGAACGACGGCACGTCGAAGGTCGAGGGTTGTCTCGAGCTTTCCAGCCTCGAATTCCTGCTTGATGCAACGCGCGACGCGGCGTGCCCGTCGCTCCTCGCCCAAACGGGCAATGGTCTCCGTCAGAGCCTCATCGTCGAGACGAGCGATGAGCTCGAGGGCCGTCTCGCCGCACGTCGTGTCCATTCGCATATCGAGCGGACCTTCACTGCGAAAGCTCATGCCGCGATGCGCCTCATTCAGTTGCATCGAGCTGACGCCGAGGTCCGCGAGGATCCCATCGACTTGTTCGATTCCGAGGAGATCGAGAATTTCGCCAAACTTCGAGAACGGCGCGTGACGGACGAGCGCGCGCTCCCCGAAAGGCTCGAGACGGGTCCGCGACAGCTCGAGTGCGCGCGGATCACGGTCGAGTCCGATGACGCTCGCGGCACCCGCTTCGAGGAGCGCGACCGAGTGCCCGCCTGCGCCAAGCGTCACGTCGAGAAAGATTCCTCCCGAAGGCTGCAGGAGGCGCACCACCTCGCGCGCCATGACCGAAATGTGGGGCTCTTCCGCAGGCGAATGCAGCATGGTGTGAC
>CANMZR010000011.1 GCA_947502375.1 Polyangiaceae bacterium | reverse complement strand
TCGCGATGCGTGAGGCACTGCACGGGATCGAGCACCGGCGCCGGCGCCCAAGCGACGAGCACCCCGCCGCGCAGGAGCACGCTCTCGTGGGGCCGAACGTCCAGCTGGGGGAAGATTGCCAGCGCATCGGTGAAGGCTCCGCGCGTGTTGATGCGCTCCGCCGGAAAGGTTTCCGCGCCGAGCCGACGCGTGATCTCGACTGCGGCGGCGGAAGCGCGCGCCGACTGAAAGTAGAGTGCATGCTCGAACATCAGGAGTCCGACGTTCGTGTCCTCGGCGAAACGAAACTGGGAAAGTGGCGTCCCCGCCTGCGGATCACGGTCGCCCGAAGCGTAGTCGAACTCGACGTACGCGGAGAACCGCGGCTCATTCCAGCGAGCGACTGCACGGGCTCCCATCTGCAGGATCTGCTGTGGCAAGACGGGATCGTTCGTGATGAGCGAATACGCGGCGGCCACCTCCTTGGTCGTGCCGATGTTGCCCACCATGTCGAGTCCGCCATGGAACTTCGATGCCTTGAATGCAGCGCGACCACCGATGGTGTTGACGCGCGTCTCGTAGCTCTTGTTCCAGCGATGCGCGTAATAGAGAAGCAACTCCAGGTCCCGAAGCGGACCGACTACCGGCTCGATGAACCGCGCGGCGACCGCCCCTTGATTCACGTCGTCGCTTATCACCACGGGATTGCCGTTCGACATACGGTCGAACATGCCTATCAGCACGAGACCTTGGTTTTCATCGAGATTTCGCTGCTCTTTTGGCTTACTTGCCTCCAGTGGCTTGGTCGCGAACAGGATGCGATCCACGCTGTCACCGGAGTAAGCCACGCCGAAGCGGTTGCGACGTCCGTCCCCGTCGGTGTTCTGGATCCCCATCCCCACCGCAATCGGCTGGCGACCCACGCGGATCGCACCGATGGGGGTATTTACCTGAGCAAAGAGCCGCCTTACCTTCACGAGCGAGGCATCGCAAAGGCCCCAGCCATACGAGTTCGGATCGAGTGGATCGGCTCCGGGTTGGGCGGTGATGCAGCTCTTGGCGTTGTTCGGATTGCGGATCGTGACCTTGAGCCCACTGTCGGCAGCGGGTGTGCTGCCGTAGCCCCCATTGTCGCCGAAAAGGACGCCATCGAGCACGTCGAAGGAGGTCGTGAGCTTGACCTTCTCCTGATAATCGATGGTGCTACCAACGCGCAGGCGGTGCTCCATCACGTTGTAGCGATTTTGATTCTCGGTCGTGAGCGAGAGCGGATCGACGTAAATAAACTGGGCGCGGTACTCCGCGTCCGCCGTGACTCCGATGCCGCCGAGCTCGTACCGCTCGGCTGGTTTCTCAGGATCGGGATCGACCCATGGCTCAAGCGCGAGCGCCGGTCCCGTCAGAAGGCAGCACACGAGCACGGAGGAAGCGGCAAAACGCACCGGGGAAGGCTACCGCAGAATGGAAACAACGGGCGTCAGAAACGAGCTGCCTTCAATTTGGTGGCCCCTGGCGGTGGCAACGAGGCTCAGGCCGTCCCGACGAGGCTGCTCACGGCTCAGCGAGGCTGGTGCCGCTCCGCGATGCGTTTGCGCTGAGCGGCGAGATCGAGTCGCTGCTGGCGGCGTGCCTGGGCCTCCTCCCAGCGTTGCTGCTCACGGTCGGTCGCGGGGACGAGTGCTCGCACCGAGCAGGGCTTGCCCGCCTCGTCGAGTGCGACGAAAGTCAGGTAGGCGCTGGCAGCATGCACCCGAACGCCCGTGAGCATATCTTCGGCCTCGATGCGCACCCCCACTTCCATTGAGGTTCGACCGCAATAGTTCACCATGCTCCGCAGATTGACCATCTCGCCCTTGCGGATCGGAAGCACGAAATCGAGCTGGTCCATCGAGGCCGTCACCACGGCTCGGCGGCAATGGCGTTGTGCTGCCATGGCCGCGCAGATGTCGACCCAGGACATGATCGTGCCACCAAAGGCGGTCCCGAGCGCGTTCGTGTGCTGTGGCAAGACGATCTGATTCATCTCGACGACGGTGTTGGAAGGGGCGTTGGGTTCGGTCGAATTCATGGGTCGCTCACAGGCTCAGTTCAAACGCGTTTCGTTGCGGGTCGCCGCGGCAAGGAGTGCTCGAATCTCATCCGAGTCATGCGCATCGGGCAGCGCACCGAGGTAAGCGGAAAGGTCGACGCGCGCGGCACGATTGGCGCCGAGCGCGAGCGCGTGTCGACCACGGTCACGACGATGATGGGGTTCCCCCGCAACATCGACGAGCCTGTCACAGATGACGAGAGCAGGAGCGCTGTGCCCTCCCCGCTCGTAAGCGTGTTTCAGGTTCGCAAGCATTCGAACAGCGATGGCGCGCGCATCGACCGGTCGGAGGTAGACTTCGAGCGCCTCCACGTCCCTTCGTTTCGCACGCGACACGGGGTCGCCAGGCCGCCCCCGAGGCGTCTCTGCATTGAAACGCTCGGCCAGCCGAAGGAGATCGTCCCTGAAAAGCACGCGACCGCGATGAAAAGGGTCCGCAAAGATCGCGTCAGCCCCGCCCACGCGAACGAGAAAATGCCCAGGAAACCCAACGCCTTCCAGAACCAGCCCGGCGCGACGGCCCACCGCTATCATCACGACCGCGAGCGAAATCGGGATCCCGACTCGCCGCTCGATGACGTCATTCAAGTAACTATTTCTCGGGTCGTAGTAACTATCTTCGTTGCCGTGAAAACCGAGTTCATCGAATAGGCGCACATTCAAAATCTCGAGCGCCGCCAAGCTATCCGACGCCCCACTCACTCGAGCGACGATCGGCTCCGCAAAAGCATCCAGCTCCGCTAGCGCTCTCGGGACGTCCAGCGACGGATAGGCATCGGCTGCGATCGCGAGCGCGACCTCTTCGATCCTCGGCTCATCTGCGGCCAACGCGCGGAGCAGAGAACCTCGACTCATCGTCCGACCCTTGCACGTTTTCGCTGGGTACTGCAACCTCTGCTCATGCGCGTCGTGGAACCTTTCGACCCAAGACTCCCATGGAGCGGCTGACTCAGCCGAGGCCGAGACCGACCAAGACGTCGCCCGTTCAGCGCTTCAACAACTTGTAAACGTAGTGCACGCCGACCGGGTCGTTCGTGGGCGTTCCGATGAAACGGTTTTTCAAGAGCTTCCTCACGCAGGTCACCGCGTCCTCGCTGACGTGCTGAGCTCGACCCACCTCGACGCCCTCTGCGCGGCCACGGTCCCTCACGAGCAACTGCACGTCGAGACGACCGGCATCGCCAACGAGACCACCGTGTGTGGCGACACACATTGCGACCAGGTCGCGCGTCTTTTCGAGCGCTTCCTCCAACCCTTCAACGCGACCGCCAATCAGCTTGGCCTTTGACAGTTGAACGTCCGGCCCGGCCGTCGATTCCTCGGCTTTGACGCCGGCCGCGCCGAATAAGACGACCGGCAGCAACAAGAAAGGGAGCCGCATCAATGTCGTCTCAGCGGCCAAGGGCTTCGGCGCGATTCACGATGCGAGGCGTGATGAAGATCACAAGCTCGCCTCGCGTATCGGTGGAGCGGCGGCGCTGAAAGATCACGCCGAGCACTGGAATATCCCCGAGCAGAGGGATCTGGTCCACGTTGCGACCGGTGTTTCGTGTGTAAATCCCGCCGATCACAGCCGTATGCCCGTCACGCACGATGAGCTCGGTTTCGGCCTCGCGACGCAGAATGGTCGGGTCACCACGAGCGGAGGTCTGGTTGAAGTCGGGCTCGTCGCGGTTCACGCGCACGTGCATCGAAACGCTTCCGTCCGCGGTCACGTGCGGAATGACCAGGAGCTGCAAGCGCGCTTCCTGGAACACCGTCTGTACACCTTGAGCGCTGACCTGCGAGAACGGGATGAGCGTTCCCTGAACGATTCGAGCCTCATGGTTATCGAGGGCGAGAATGCGCGGACTGGATACGACACGCAGCATGCCATTCGTCTCGGCCGCCGAGAGGCGAACCGCGAGATTCACAGTGTTGTCGATCGAGCCCAAGGTCAGACCGAGAGCACCACCCGCGCCGGTACCGACCGTCGCCGGCAAGTTGACGGCGAAGTTGGGGTTGGCAACGGAATTCACGCGCGGCGAGAGACCGGCCGTAGGCGTATTTGAATCGCTGGCGCCGCCGACGAGACCTATCGACGAAGGAAACGACGTACCGGTCTCGTTGCCAGTACCAGGACTGAAGGCAACGTCACCACCCCACTGAATGCCGACGTCGCGCTTGAAGCCGCTCGTGGCCTCGACGATGCGAGCCTCTATCAAGACCTGAGGCGTCTGAGTGTCGAGGGCACGCACGAGCTCCTCGATGCGATTCAAATTGCCTGCGACATCCTGGGCCACGATGACGTTGGTGCGCGGGTCAACGGTCAAGGAGCCTCGTGGTGAGACCATTTCCTTGGCGCGTGACGCCATGTCCGCCGCCGTAGCGTAAGAAACCGGGATCAGGCGAACCTCGAGCGGCTCCAGCTGCAGCCGGCTTCGGAGCTCCTTTATTTTGAGCTCTCGCTCCTGGGCGAGATCGGCTGCCAGGGCGATGCGCACAATGTTGCCGCGTCGCTCCATTCCAAGCTTTTTTGCACGAAGAACCGTCTCAAGGGCTTCGTCCCACGGGACGTTCTTCATCCGGATGGTGACCGCGCCGATGACGTTGTCAGCCGCGACGATGTTGACGTTGCCTACGTCGGCGAGAATGCGAAAGACGTTGTGAATGTCCGCATCCTTGAGGTCGAGATCGACGCGCCGAGTGGCAGGACGAGCGCGGTTGTCATCGAGCTGCAGCGGCGTGGTCGGAAATGCGCCGGCCCGATCGGGCTCGCTTTTCCACTCGGAAGCGTCGGGCGCGCCGGCAGTCGTGGGTTCGCCGAGAAGGGCTTCCCCAAAGGGCACCTGTGGATTGGGGGCATCGGTACCCAACGTTTTCGTTCGTCGCGCCGTGCCGCCGTCCGCCGCCACGCCGGTAAGGCTCGCGTTGGGACGACCCTTTGCAAACACGTACTGAAGCACTCCCGTCTGCTTGACGACGAAACCCGCCGCGGCGCTGTCGTGATCCACGTCGATGATGACCTTGCCGTCCTTGCGGTACGTACTCACCGCGTGAACGAGACCACCATAGGCACCGACGTCCATGGTTCGAACGAGTCCCGCTGGGACAGCGGTGCCGTCCAATTCGAGAACGGAGCGCGTGGCCGAACGTACGAAGAGCGTATAGGTCGGGGTTCCGCCGAGCTGCAGAACGATGCGGTCCTGGTCGGTGCCGCGATCAAAGCGGACATCACGCAACTGGACGAGCGGTGCGGGTTCGGTGGCGCTGGCAAGGAGCTTCGAGGAAACGGCGGGCGTTGGAGCGGTTTTCTCGGCCGGTGACAGCACGACCGTAAGGCCATCCTTCGCCGTGAGGATCCGGTAGCTCGCCGGTTTCAGCAACTGGATGAGCACGCGCGTCGTGGTCGCTCCGTCAACCTGGAAATCTTGAGTCATGACGCCACCCACGACACCTCGAATGTCGGTGATTGCCGTATCACTCGTGTTCACGCTCGCATCCCGAATCTCGAGTGTGAGCCGGTGACCGTCAGCCGTCACATGGGCCGTGAAGTTCGGTTCGCCGTCGCTACGCAAGAGAACTTCGCTGCCGCCATCGGGGAGTTCGCGCAGCGTGACCGCGGAGATACGGCACACAGGAACACGCGCACGGGCATTCGTGCTCCACGTCGCAAAAGTCATCGCGAGGGCCAGGAGCACGATGCCGCGCAAGACGGCTGCCCTCGCATTTTGCATTGGTCTTAGGGCTTCGACACGCATCACGGCAGGACGATAGCGGGGAGCGTCCAGACTGGCCTAATTACCGACGTGGGTGTCGGCCCAGCCGGCCTGGGCCCTCTGCCGCAGCGGGGCCCTCTGCCGCAGCGGGGCCCTCTGCCTCACGAGCCGCCGGGAGCGCTCGTCAACGGATAGAGAGGCAGGATGCGGGTCGTGCGTGCTATCTGCGGCCGAGACGGATCTTCGCGAACGAACACGATATCGGTGCCTCGGATGCGGTCCACCTTCCAGTTCACGGGGATTTCCTGACTGTCAGTGCCACCCGTGTTCACGAGCTCGGCCTTGCCCAAAAAGTCACCGGTGAAAATAATCCAACCAAATCCTTTTGGATCGACCAGCATGGCGCGGCTGTGGGCCTCGGTGATGATGGCAACCAGCTTTAGTTCGTCGATTGCGAACATCGAAGCCTTCACCTTACGACCGACTTCGCGACTGACGTCGTCGACTTGTTTTATGAAGATAGACGAGTACTCGCGGTAGGGGTCCCGCGACTCCTCGGACTCGATGAAGTCGGCTTCGGTGAACGCTACCGGCGGCGGCTCGCTCGCCGCTTTACCGCCCTTGCTGTCGGCGGAACTCGACGCCGACGGGGTCGCGCGAGCACTGTAATCGATCGGAGCCGCATCGTCGCCACTGCAGCCGAGCAACGACAACAACAGCATTGTAGCGAGCGCCACCGGCAGAGACTTCGATGCCGGCTCGAGGAACGATGCGCGCGGAGACGGGTTCATTCTTTTTTCTCCTCTGCCGCCGGGGCGGCGTGGGCATCGGCCGCCGGGGGTGCGCCCGCGGTGCCTGGAGCGCGTTTCTTGGGGGTCTCATTGCTCGCGAGTGCACGAAACGCCGTAGCCAGACACTCGACCAAAACCTGGGCACCCTGATCCTCCACGACGCCCTTGTCTTTGGCTCCGCCGTCCTTCACGGTGAGAATGATGTTCTCCATGTTGATGATGCGATCGACCTGACCGACCCCGTAGAAGAATTTCGCAATCTGGTGGTATTTTCCCACGAGCTTCAGCTGCATGGGCACGGTTGCGTAGAACTCTTCTTTCATCTCGTCGCCCGGCGCCCAGCTCGTGAGTGTGGCACCAGAAGCCGTGGCAACGCTCTGGATTGTGGACAGAAATGTCGGCATCTCGGCGTCGTCGGGCAAGACCTTCTTTTGCTTGCGGCCAAGCGCGTCGAGGCGTGCCTTTTCCGCGAGATCCTTGTTGTATTCACCCTTCGCGGCCTCCGCAGCGGCGAGCTTCCCCTGCTGGTCTTCGAGCTCGACGGACTTCGCTTCTGTGCTCGCGGTGACGTCACTATAAAGAATGAAAAAGTACGCTCCGGCGGTCACGAGGACGAAGACGATTCCAACCGCCAAGCGCACGCCGATCGAGAGGTCCCCAAGACTGCCCTTCAGTTTCAGCGCAGCCATCAGTATTTGACCTTCACTTCGAGGGCGAACTTGATCATCTCGATTTTTTTGGCTCCCTCACCGGAAAGATCCTGAGAGCCCTCTTTCAGCTTCACGTTCTCGAAGTAACGCGACAGCTTGAGCCGCTGAGCGAACTCGTACACGTCGCCGCCATCCCTCGCGAGGCCCTCAATGGTGACCACCCGATGTTCCTCGGCGTACTTCATGAGCCAGACGCGACGGGGGTCCCAGCCGTCATTGAAGACGGCGAGCGGGTTCTCCTGCTTCGCTTTCTCGAAGCGCTCCGTGTCCACCGTTGGGCCCTTACCCTTGGTGAGCACGTGCGACAGCTCGAGCATCACGCTCGTCGGACCCTTCCGCGCGAGATTCAGCTTGTTGATCGCGTCCTGACGAGCTCGCATGACGCCGAGCGCTTGCTTCAACTGATCGTGGTTTTTTACGAGCTCGTTGATCGCCGTGACTTGAGTCTCGAGCTCGGCCACCTTGCCAGCCACGAGCGCGAGTGCATCGAACTGCGTCTGGTGGAAAAAGAAGAGACCGACCGTCTCGAAGACCACAACCGCCATCACGAGCAGGACCCAGCTTTGGTTCCCATCGGCCGTACCGCGCCGCTCGTTGGCATTCGGGAGCAGATTGACGCGAATCACGCGCGTTTCTCCTTCGATTTTCGCATCGAAAGGCCGAGTGCGACCGTCATTTGTGAAGCGCGCGCCCCGAGCACGAGCTGGTCCACGTCTTTCTCGACCGGAATGCGCTCGAGAGGTTGCATGACCTCAGTCGCAACGCGCGAGCGTCGCTCGACGGCGCTGACGAACTGCGGCAGATTGGCCGTTCCACCGGTCAGAAAAATGCGCGAAATCCGCTCTTCGCCGCTCGTCGCCAGGAAAAAGTCGAGCGAGCGCTGGATTTCCGATGCGATCGTGTCGCAAGAGGAATCGATGACCTGGAAAACCTTGGCAGGCAGGGCGCTCGCGGCCTGTGGCTGAGACGCCTGAATCTTCATGTCCTCCGCCTGTTCGAAAGGCACGCCCACCTGCTTCACCAATTGCTCGGTCAGAAAGTTTCCACCGTTGGCGATGTCGCGCGTGAACGCGCTCGCCCCGCCGGATATGAGGTTGATCGACGCTTGGGACGCCCCGACGTTGATGATCGCGAAGGTCTGCTCGGATGCAAGCCCACGGTTGTATTCGAAGAGGTTCTGAATGGTGAACGCGTCGATATCGACAACCATCGGCTTCAGCTTCGCCTGCTTCGCTATCTGAATGTAATCGTTGATTTCATCGCGTTTCGCGGCCACAAGAAGGATGTCCATTTGCCCCGCTTCCGGACGGCGCCTGAGGACCTCGTAATCGACATTCACGTCCTTGATGTCGAACGGAATGTGGTTCTCGGCTTCCCACTGAATCTGTTCGTCCAACTCCGCCGTGGTCATCATGGGAACCGTTATCTTGCGGCTGATGACCGATTGCCCACTGACGCTGAGGGCGACCTCTCGCTGCGTGATTTTCGCCTGTGAAAACACCTGACGCAGGCCATCGACAACGGCCTGAGCGTTCATGACATGCCGGTCTACGATGGTCTGTGGTTCGAGGGCGCAATACCCCACGCGGAACAGGGACAAGCCCTTCCGAGATTCCTTGAGCTGACAGACTTTGATGGAAGTGGCGCCGATATCGACGCCAACGAGCGGTCTACCCTCCGACATGGTGGGTCTTTCTCCGTGGCATGGCACGTCCTTTTGGAGTGCAACCCCGTAAGCTTGGCACCAGTTCGCTGCATCGGGCAAAATCCGCGACGCGACTCCCGGTGGCTCGGTGGTATTCCTGCTCTCCCGCCGCGCGGGCCGCCTTCGGTGGCATGTCTTTCCTACCTGGTCCGTCCAAGAACAGCATGTCCGCCATCGCTCGCGCGCTTTGCATCGGTTTCATTGCGTTCTTCGCAGCGTCGGCGGTCGAAGCGCGCCCGGGAACGCCCGTTGGGGCCTCGCACTCGCCTGCGGCTGCGCACGCGCCGGAGGAGTTGGTCCACGTCGTTCAAGTCGGTCAATACCTCAGCATCATCGCCAAACGGTATCACACGAGCTCCGAGGCCATTCGCAAGACGAACGGGCTCGCCCCGAACGCCACCTTGAAGCCGGGAACGACCCTTCGAATTGCCGTCACGCCCGAGCACGCGACCTGGCGGGAGCACAACGAGCCACGGAGCAAAAAGGAGGAGCCGAATCGTACGAGCCCAATCGAGGGAAACAAGAAGCACGAGCACCATCGAGGGCGTGAAGAAAACTCCGGCGCGACCACGGAACCCGAGCTGCCCGACCGGGGTGGCAAGGGTCCTCAGGAGCCAGCCCCCTCGAAGCTGAACGCCGACAAGTGGAAGAGGAGGCCGCCGCGCTCGGGCTACGTCGTCGCGTCGCGGTTCACGGACACGTTTCGCGGACAGTTGCGGGCCAGCAACGGCAGCCTGGTCCCAAAGTCAGCTGAAAAAGTGGATTGGCTCTTGCGATCGAGCAAGACGAACGAGCACGTGAAGATGGACCGGCGCTTGCTCAAGCTCGTGGCACAGGTGAGCGACCACTTTGGCGGCCGAGAGGTGGTGCTGGTGAGCGGGTTCCGACCCTACTCCCCGAGGCAATTTACCAAGAATTCGCGCCATAATCACGGTGAAGCGGTGGACTTCCGAATCGCAGGTGTGCCGAACATTGCGCTTTACGAGTACTGCCTCGGGTTGCCGCTGGTCGGCTGCGGATATTATCCGAACAGCCTCTTCATTCACCTGGACGTGCGGCTGCTAAAAACCCGCTGGGTCGATTACTCTGGACCGGGCGAGGCTCCGAGATATTCGCGCAAGGCGCCCGTTGACCCAGACAAGGCCGGCCAAGGCGCACCGATGGCTACCGACGCGGAAGAAGAAGACGATCCCGAACCCGACGACGAGTGAGAAGAGCGCGCTCGGCCACCACAGGCCGTTCGCTTAGAGGCCGTCGTAGATGTCTTTGGGAGGCGCGACGGGCGCCGATTTGACCGCGGAGGTCGACACGACCGTCGGAGCACGCTGAAGGGGAACCGGCCGGGCCGCCGAGGCCGATGCAGCGGACGTCGGGGCACTCGGAGCGGAGTCGAGCACGAACTCATGTTGCACCTGGCCCCCTTTGACATCGGCGGGATCATCGCCCTTTTTTTGACTGCGAACAGCGATGAACACGATGGCCCCGACCAGGCAGAGCGCGACCAAGACCATGAGCCCCGTCACGAGCCCGCGGGAGCCACCCGAAACGGCGGTGCTCTGCGGCGGTTCAATGTTTGGCTGGGAAATCGTCAGCGGCAGCGAAGCCATCTGGGATTGGAGAGCGGCCGGGGGGATACTCCCCGTTTGCAACCACGGGCTCGCAGCAACCTGCTGAGGGTCCACCGTCGGCTGTCGTGGCGAGAGCGCCTCCGAGGCACCGTTTGCGGAAGGAAGCGGCGCCGAGCGGGCGCCCCATGGGCCGTCACTCGTGACCCCGTTGGCGCCGGTGATCGATGCGCCTCCGGCCACCGACTGCAAAAGGGCCTGGCTCGACGCAGGCCCCGCATGCGCGAAGCCCGTCGCGGACGAGGCGCTTACGCTGAGCGGCTCCGACGCGAGAAAATCCGCGAGCGGCGACAGGCAGCCCGGATGGCCAAGCTTGGCCGGCGCAGGCCGCCGCGGCAGCACGATGCCGTTGGCCGGCGCGAAGGAACGAGCCACTGGCCGCGCCGCGAACCCTTGAGTCGGGGGGCGCACAAACGGCAATGCGGAATCGACCACCACAGAACTCGCCGGCGTCAGCTCGAACGGCTCCGAAGGCCCGTGGGACGCACCGGCCCGCGGGGGGCTGGTTGCCCCGGGAGTCTGATTCGAGTCTTCAGGCGCGTCGTTCATGGCTTGAACCCGCGTGAGCTTACCACCGGAGCACCGCGAGCCGGCAGTCCGATTGTGCAAACGCGCCTCAAGGCCAGTTCTGGCGTGCCCAGATAGGTGTCGGCGCGGTGCGGCGGAGCTGGCCGCGACGTGTGTCAAGTGGCCGTTCAATGCCTTCGCCCTTTGGTGTAAGCTCCCGCTCCTGATGAGCGGCTCAGTTCCAGAAAGTGCCTCCCCCGGGGTGATGGCGCCCGTGAAGGCTACCGGTGACAGGGTGGTGCGGGCGCTTTCGAACGATGACACGTTTCGGGTGATGGTCGCAGTGACGACGGAGACGGTACGCGGTGCGATCGCTGCGCAACATGCGATGGGTGCGACCGCACGCCACTTTGCAGAATTGCTGACGGGCACGGTGCTGTTACGCGAAACGATGTCGCCGCAGTATCGTGTGCAAGCGGTGCTGAAGGGTGCCGGCGGGCGCGGTAGCCTGGTGGCCGATGCGCACCCCGATGGCATGACCCGCGGTCTTGTGCAGCTCCCCGAAGGTATCGACGGCCTGCACTTCGGCGCGGGCAATTCGCTCATGGTGATGCGCTGCGGTGCCGCACGGATGTACCGCAGCGTGACCGAGCCGCCCGAGAACGGTGGGGTGGCCGAAGCGTTGATGGTCTACTTGCAGAATTCCGAGCAAATCATAAGCGTCGCGGCGGTGGGGACCCATGGGAAGGACGGTGCCATCGAGCACTGTGGGGGCTACATCGTTCAGCTGCTACCGGGTGCGTCACGAGGTCCACTGATGGTGATGACGGAGCGGCTGGCGGCGCTGGCGCCGGTGGGTGAGTTGCTCGCGAACGCCCATGGGAGCGCGGAGGAACTGCTGGAGGAGTTGCTCTACCTGATCCCTTACGCAAAACTCGGTGACTCCGACGTGCACCATGGCTGTTTGTGCGACGAAAGCGCGGTCCTGGCGAGCCTCGCGACGCTGCCACGTGACGATCTTCTCGAGCTCGCGATGAGCGACGAAGTTCTGGAAATTGCGTGCGATTACTGCACGAAAAATTACGCCATTCGGCGCGCCCAGTTGCAAGGACTCGCAACGGCAAGCTAGCGATGAGACGCCTTCGACGAACCTTGGTTTTGACTCTCATGGGCCTCAGTGCGTGCGGCGCGCCCGGAGCGGCAACACGCGTCGAGAGCCAACCGAAGCGGGACAGTCACGCGACCGGTGGCGAGGCTTCGAGCGCTCGCCCGGACACCCAGCCCCCGGCCGCGTCGCAGGCTGGAGCAGAACCCGAAAAAGCAGCCGTAAAAACCGACGACGCGCCGATATCTCCGCAAGCGTCCGCAGAGCCCGTGGCCCCAGTCTTGGATGCCGAACTGCCAAAGGGCACCACCGTCCTTCACGTCGGCGATTCGATGGCAGAGGCCCTTGGTAAGGACTTGCAGCACGAGCTCGCTGTGCGTGGCGTTCCCAGCCGGCTGAACGCGAAGGCGGCCACGTTCATCCCGCAATGGGCGAGCGGCGTCGATTCGCTGGGTTTTCGCAGTGCCATCACGCAGTACCATCCTGACCTCGTCATCATCACGCTTGGAGGCAACGAACTGGCGATGCCGACGCCGAGCCAACGGATTGCCCCGATCCGCGAGATGGTGAAGGCCGTCGGGGACCGTCCGTGCTTGTGGCTCGCGCCGCCGCTGTGGCCGAAAGCGCCGAATACGGGTCTCATCGCCATCATCAAAGACAACTGTGCACCGTGCGTGTTTGTCGACACGAACGCGATGCTGAAGCTCGAGGTCCTGACGATGGATGGGATCCACCCTACCCTTCCGGAGCGAAAGCGCTGGGCGCTCTTCATGATCCGTTGGCTCAAGCACAACCGCGATCCCAAGGGCCCGAAGCCTTGGAGCTTTCTCGCGAACACGACGCCACCACCGAACGAGTGATTCGCGTCGAGTCAGCCCGGCGAACCCACCCAAACCTGGGAGCTCACTTGCTGAAAGAGCCGCCGCCATAAAAGGACCCGCCGCCGCCGCCACTATGGCAGCCGTCAAACATAACGAACAGCACCAGAGCGACGACAACCAGCAGAATCCATAGGACGTTGCTGAACTGTTCGGAGACCACCGGGTTTCGCGGCGTGCCGTCTGCGGTAGCGGAAGCTACGACAGCGCCGAATGCGTCGAGCTCACGCGGATGCACCGGACTGCAGAAGGAAAAGACGACCTCCGTAGCCGTGGCTTCACGGCTGATTTTATTTTGCCCGAGCTTGAATTCGGTCGCCTTCACCGTCTCGCCAATCGCGACCTTCCAGTAAAATTCCCCGACGACCTCGTCGACGCGCGCCTTGACACTCTGCGCCCAGGCATAAGTCTCACCGCGGTAGGCGACCTCGTCCGAACCCTGGTTGATGTCGCCTACCTCGATCGGCGTGACGAGCGACCAGACGTCGTCTTCCTCCATCAGCCACACGTAACCGACCGTGGCGCCGCCCCAGAGAAGGTACTCCCTCCACGCGTAACGCTCGTCGTCAACGCGGCAGGAGCGCGCGACGAATCCGCAGCAAATGAGATGAATACCGCGGAGCGTGCCTTCCGCGCCGAGCGCAATCTGGAGCTGGCTGGTCAACCGCGGCGTCGGTCCGAGAGCCGCAAGTTTGCCTTGGGTCAAGTCGCTCTGGGTGCCGCAATAACGGCAGATGAGCCGCTCGACTTGGCCCGACAAAAGCGGGAGGTTGCCGCCACACGTCGGGCACTGGACGTCTTTCACTTGCGCCGTGGGCTGTCCGAGGGGCGCGCCCGACTCGAGCACGATGCTGGCCGGGTCGAACTGTTGCCCGAGAAACGCCACCGGGGGTTCCGAACCGTCACCGAAATCGAGCGTTCCGAAGCGCCCCTCGGGACCGCTGAGGTCCGCATACCCGGTGATGACGTCCGGTCTCGGGATCCCGGTCAAGCTGCCTTCGGCACTCACGAGGCGTCGCTGACCCACCTCTTGGACGGACCACACGCCGTGAGCCCCCAGCTGCAGGATCGTCCCGGGCCGGAGCGAGGCCAAAGACGGGAACTCCACGCCAGAGATCTCGTAGGTGACGTACCAGCGACCCTGAGCCGAGGCGACCCAGGCCGTCGAACCCTTCTCTGGAAAACCCAACAAAAACTCTTGCCAAGGGGCACTCGGCGCATTGTGGCGATCGTATTGAACGCGCCCCTCGACCTCGAAGCGCTGGCCGTTCCAGGTGCCGCCGCTACCGACGACAAAAGGCGACGGGAGCTCGAGCAGGTCGGCGACGCGCCCGTACTTTTCCAGACCTCGATCCGTGCGAACGACAACGAAGCGACAAAACAGGCAGACCTGAGCTCGCGCGCCGAGCTTGAAGCTCATCGGCGCCCCACAGCTAGGACATTGTGCTTGTCTGTCGAGCGTCACCGGCCGGCATGTTACACCCTCTCTAAATGAGCAAGCGACGATATCTCTCGCCTGCGCTCCTTGGCAGCGTGGTCGTGATAGCGACGAGCGGGCTGGTCTACGAGTTGATCGCCGGCACGATGGCGAGCTACGTCCTCGGCGACTCGGTGGCTCAGTTCAGTTTTGTCATCGGGCTCTATCTGTTCGCCATGGGCATCGGCTCCTACGCCTCGAAGCACATCGAGCGGGATCTTTTGCGCCGGTTCGTCGAGATCGAACTGGCCATCGCGCTCGTCGGTGGGTTTTCGGCACCGTTGTTGTTCCTCGTCTACACGTCTTTCGGCGCGTTTCGCGCGGCGCTTTACTCGATGGTCCTGCTCATCGGGGTGCTCGTCGGCCTGGAAGTTCCGCTCCTCATCCGCCTGCTCGAATTCCAGCTCTCGCTCAAAGACCTCGTCGCCCGCGTCCTTTCGCTCGACTACGTCGGCGCACTCTTCGCAAGCCTGCTCTTTCCACTCGTTCTTTTGCCCAAACTCGGGATCCACAAGACGAGCATGCTCGTCGGGCTCCTGAATGCGCTGGTCGCCTTCGCTGCAACCTTTCTCTTGCCGCTCGAGCATGGCCGCAGCTGGCGCTTGCGTGCAGAGTGCGCGATCGTGTCGCTCGGGCTGGTCATCGGCATCGTCGCCTTCGACCGCTACGCCTTGAAACACGAAGCGACCTTCTTCGGCGCGCCGATCATCTACTCGTCGCAGTCGCCTTATCAGCGCATCGTCATGACCCAATCACGGCAAACGACGCGCCTGTTCTTGAATGGCCAGCTTCAGTTCAGCTCGGACGACGAACACCGCTACCACGAGACCCTCGTTCATCCCGCCGTAGCCACCCTCGGCCATTGCCCGAAGCAGGTCCTCGTCCTTGGGGGCGGCGATGGACTCGCGGTCCGCGAATTGCTCCGCTACCCGGCAGTCGAAAGCATCACGCTCGTCGACCTCGACCCGGCCGTAACCGAGGTTTTTCGCAACGTGCCCGTGGGCCGTAAGCTGAACCACGATGCCTTCCTGGACCCCCGGGTGACGGTTCGAAACGAAGACGCTTTCGCGTTCCTCGACGAGACGAAAGAGAACTACGACCTCGTCGTTGTGGACTTCCCCGATCCGGGAAACTACGCGGTGGGGAAGCTCTACACGCTCTCCTTTTACCAGCGTCTACGCCAGCGCATCCCACCGCGCGGCATCGCGGTGATTCAAACCACGTCACCCTATTTTGCGCGGCGTTCTTTCTGGATGGCGGCCGAAACCATTGCCGCGGCCGACTTCGAAGTGCTGCCGATGCACGTTCACGTTCCGAGCTTCGGGGAATGGGGGTTCGTGGTGGCGGGTGGTCCCGGAATCACGGTGCCTCGTAGCTTGCAACTCCCCGAAGGACAGCTGCGTTTTCTCGGAGCCGATGAATTACCGGAACTCTTTCGATTTCCAAAGGACATGAGCCGCGTGCAGGTTGGGATCAACCGACTGAACGACCAGCCCTTGGTGTCGATCTACACCGAAGAGTGGGACCAATGGCAACGCTGACGCGCCGCGATCTCCTCGCGGCGATCGGAGCTGCGTGGCTTGTGGATGCAGAGCTCCCGGGACGCCGTCCGATCGATGGAGTTCTCGTTGGAGCTAGCCACCGCGTTGGCCATCTGCTTCGAGACGGCCTCCCTCGAGCGAACGACGCGCCGAGCGAGCGCGCCGATGTCGTGATCATCGGTAGTGGGATAAGTGGCGCAAGCGCGGCCTGGCGTCTGGCGGCGGCAGGCGTCGAGGTGCGCATGCTCGAACTCGAGCCCTTCGCCGGGGGCACGAGTGCGTGGGGCGAGGACGGCGCGGTAGCGCATCCATGGGGTGCCCACTATTTGCCGGCCCCGAACCCAGCTGCGCGCGCGAGCTTGCGCTTGCTCGAAGAGATGGGTGAGGTCACGGGGTGGGACGCCCTGGGCAATCCGCAGTTCAAGGAAGAGTCGCTTTGCCATGCACCCGACGAGCGACTTTTCTACCGTGACGAATGGCATCCGAGTCTGGTTCCCAAAGCCGCGCTCGACGCGGCAGAACGCCGCGACCTCGAGCACTTTCGCCAGCGCCGAAACCACTACCGAACGCTCGTGGGCCGTGACGGGCGGCCCGCCTTCACGATCCCGCTTTCGTTGTCATCCAGAGATCCAGAGCTCCTGGCGCTCGACCGATTGACGATGAGCGAATGGCTCGACCGGGAGGGCCTCCACACGCGTTTCATGCGCTGGTACGTTGAGTATGCGACGCTCGACGATTTCGGGGCGGAGCTGACGGACGTCTCGGCGTGGGCCGGGCTACACTATTTTTGTGCGCGCAAGCTCGAGACGGCGCAGCTCCACGGAAGCCATTACCTCGTCTGGCCGGAAGGGAATGGGCGGCTCGTCAAGCACTTGCTCGGAAGACTCCACGGAGTGCGCGAACACGGGCAGTTGGTCACCGGCATCGAGAGCGTTCCTGGGGGCGTTCGGGTGCATGCCCTCGACATCGGCCACGGCACCCCGCTTGGCCGCACGATCGACGCCCGCGCCGCCATTCTGGCGGTCCCTGGCTTCATCGGACGGCGACTCCTGCAGCCCGCGCCGGCCGCTCGGCTCACTGCGCGCGCAGCTTCACCGTGGGTGGTCGCAAACCTCCATGTCAAGCGTACCTTTGATCCGAACCACGCCTGGGACTCCGTGCTCTACGAGAGCGCATCCCTCGGGTACATCGATGCCGGGCACCAGCGAACGCGCCCCGACGAGCGGACCGTGCTTACCCATTTTCGGGCCTACGGTGGTGCCGACGTCGCCAGAACCCGCACCGAATTGCTCGGTCGCGGTTGGGCGAGCCTCGCGTCCGACGTGCTCCTCGACCTCGCGCCGGCCCATCCCAACCTGGCCGAGTCAACCAGCCGCATCGACCTGATGGTGTGGGCTCATGCGATGCCGCGACCCCGTCCCGGGTTTCTCACCGCGAGCGGTCGCGGTCCCTTCGAAACGGTGACGCTGCTCGACGAGCGCATCGCGTGGGCACACGTCGATCAGAGTGGGTACGCCCTCTTCGAGGAAGCCAATGCCCATGGCGTGCGTGCGGCCGAGGCTATCTGCGAAGTGCTCGGCGTGAACCCCGGGGCCTCGTGGCTCTGAATCGGCCTCGTGACTCTGAATCGGCCTCGTGACTCTGAATCGGCCTCGTGACTCTGAATCGGAATCGGAATCGCACGCGGCGCGTCAGCGAACCGTGATGGTGGCACGCCCTTCGGCGACGCCATTCAACTGAGCGACGACGATCTCGTAGACGCCCTTTTGCACCGTGAAGGTAACGGGCGGCGGGCTCTGTGGATCCCCGGTCGGAAGCTCGCGCATGACCCGCTCCAGAATGGTCTGGCCGCTCGGCGAGCGGACGCGCACCTGCCATGGCGGCGTGACATCCGCGTAGGTGCGAAAAACCAGCCGCGCCATCTTGTTCGAGGCCAGATCCCCAAGGGACTGGCAGATGATTTCAATATCACCGTGCGTTTCGATCGTCGCGGCCATAATTGATTTTCCTCACGAAACCGTGAGCTTTGCCGACCCTTCGACCTGCCCGTAGAGCTCTTTGACGTCAACGAGGTACACGCCAGCCGTTGCCACGAGAAAGGTCACCGGCGAGCCACTTTGAGGAGAGCCGGTGGGCAATTCCCGGATCACCCGGTCGAGGACGATCTTCCCGTCCGGCCCTTTGATCTTGATGGTAACCGGCGGGGTCACATCATCCCATAGGCGGAAGATGAGCTTCGCCGTCATTCCGGGCGCCAAAGCGCCGGGATCCTGGCAGATGCTCTCGATTCCCCCCGAGTATTCGATCCTGGCGGACACGTCGTTGTCGAACAGTCTAAATTGAAAGAGTCAACCAGGCGAATTATCGCCATCCGGTTCGGCTGTCCAGCGAAGTCGAGGCTTGCGAGCGGCCCTGGCTTCATCGAGACGGCCCAAACGCGGGAGGTGAGGCGCCGACTTCACCACCGCCGGATTGGTCTTCGCCTCTTCGACAATGTGCTTGAGAGCAACGACGAACTCGTCCAGCGTCTGCTTGGTCTCGGTCTCGGTCGGCTCGATCATGAGCGCCCCCTTCACGACGAGCGGGAAGTAGACGGTCGGCGAGTGAAAGCCATGGTCGAGCAGGCGCTTGGCGATATCGAGTGTCTTCACTCCAGTGGTTTTTTCTAGCGTTTCATCTGACAGAACGACTTCGTGCATGCACGGCTGCGTGGTCGCGACGTCAAGCGTGTCTCGAAGCTGCGACCACAGGTAACGCGCGTTCAAGACGGCGAGTTGGGAAGCGAGCGCGAGCCCCTCGCCGCCCATTTCGCGGATGTAGGTGTAGGCGCGAATGAACATGCCGAAATTGCCCTGAAACGCGCGCACTCGACCGATGCTCTGCGGGCGGTCGCGGTCGAGCCGAAAGTGCTCGCCCTCGCGCACCAGCACCGGGGTCGGCGCAAAGGGGGACAATTTTGACTTGAAACAAATCGGCCCGGCGCCCGGACCGCCGCCGCCGTGGGGTGTGGTGAAGGTTTTGTGCAGATTGATATGAACGACGTCCATCCCGAGATCACCCGGTCGAACCTGCCCCATGATGGCGTTGGTGTTGGCACCGTCACCGTAAACGAGGCCGCCACGGTCATGGATGAGCTTCGTGATGGCCGGCAGATGCGACTCGAACAAGCCGAGGGTGTTCGGGTTGGTGAGCATCAGGGCACACACGTCGTCGCTGCTTTCGCGCTCGAGGACGCGCAACACGTCTTCGACATGGACGAGACCATCGTCGCTCTTCGGAATCTTGATGGCCTCGAGTCCCGTCAGGGCGCACGTCGCGGGATTCGTCCCGTGGGCGCTCTCCGGGATGAAGACTTTGCGGGGCGAACGGCCTGCCGCCCGATGGAAGGCCCGCACGAGCATGATGCCTGTGAGCTCCCCCTGGGCACCCGCGGCGGGCGAGAGCGCGCAATCATCCATGCCCGTGACCTCGCAGAGCATGCGCGAAAGCCGCCACATCACCTCGAGGCTGCCTTGCGCGTAGGCATCGGGACAGAGGGGATGCAGGCCGAGAAACTCGGGCTGACGAGCGGCCCACTCGTTCACCTTGGGGTTGTATTTCATCGTGCACGAGCCGAGCGGATACATCTGCGTATCGATGCAGAAGTTCTGTTGCGACAGTCGAACGAAATGACGGAACGCCTCGGGTTCACTCACCTCGGGTAAACCGGCCGGAAGCGCGCGCGAGAGCGCCCCAAACACCTCGCGGGGCACGACTCTTGGAACATCGAACCCTGGCAAGGATGCACCCGAACGACCAGGCGCGCCGCGCTCGAAAATCGGCGGCTCGTCAAACTGAAGACCACGATCTGCGCTCATTTTTCCTCCGTCGTTCCCGTGGGGGCCTCGACCTCACTCGATTCGCCGTTCCCCTTGTCCCAATCGCCGCCTCCGACATCGGCCGCACCGACGCCGCCGATCGAATGGATGTTGGCCTTCACGTTGCGCTGTTTGATGGCAACCCAGTCGCTGCCGGTTTCGTCGGCACCGCGACCGATGGCCCCCTTCAGGATATCGTCCACGTTATCGCCATCCGGACGGCTGTAAACGAAGTACCCCTTACCAGACTTCTTCGAGTTCGGTCCGACGAGGCCATCCTTGTATTCGTCCCAATCAAAACGCAGAACACTCCCATTCGCGTTTCCTTGAAGCTTGCCCCATTCGCCTTTCGACGGGCGCTGCCACCGACCGTTGATGAGGTTGCCTTCGGGAACGAGGTGCAACGTGCCGAAGAGCGGACTGAAATAAACGCCTTCCCACGTCGCATTCTCGGGCATGGGGGCGGACTCAATCTGCGCGAGCTTCGCCCCGAGCGGCTTTGGGCCACAGCCAGCGAGGGCCGACACCGCCAGCACCGCGGTTATCAGCGCGCGTTTGAACTCAACATGCCACATGCGGGAGAGATTAGCGTTTGTGCGATTTGCGCGCCAGCAGAGCGTCGTATGCTGGCGCGATGACTAGCGCAAACCGACTGGCCGCCACGGTGGGCGGAAAAGCTCTCGAAGCCGGAGAAGCACGCCTTCTTTGGCAGCGTTTCAGCTCGCACATGGACGTGCAGGAAAACGACTTCAGTGGCTTCGCACGGGGCGAAGGCTGGGCGCACGCGAGCGTGGCGGTGCAGGGCGACGTCGCCATCTTGACGCTCGGCAACGAAGCACCACCGCCGGTCCAGACCACGGAAGGCGGGCGCGCCGGGCGAGCCGGGCGGGCGAAAGGCAAGAGCCGGGCGCGTCGCTAAGAATGGCGCTTCAGGAAAGCTGCGATTCGCTCATCGAGGCGTGGGGCGCCCGCCGACCGCGCTCCAAACCGAGGGGACCTGGACGTCGCGGAAAGACGGGTTGGTGACACGAGAAACCCACCATGACGCGGCGTCTCGATGGCCGAGAAAGGCAACGAATCACTCGAGTTGAATGGGGACGCAGCCTTCGACTCCTGACCTGGCCGAAGCGAAAAAGGCGCCGAAAACGGCTCACTACGAAGCGACTCCTCGGGGGGCGACGAGCCCGCCACTTCACCGTCGAGGCGTCCCGCTCGCAAGGCCCGGATAACGTCGCCGTGTTGCGCCTTCATGGACTGCCGAAGCCGGTCCGTCAGGGGCAGGTCATCGGGACCAGGGACTTCGCTTGCGAGCGCGGCATACGACGTTCTCGCGGAATGGACAATGCGTCCTCCGTCCGCAAACAAGTGGGTCGTTATCATCTGACGCCGTGGACCGAGATCTTCCGTTTGAACGTGAAATACCTGGCCCGCGTGAACGACGTTGTCGTTGTGGCCAAGCAGCGGACCTCGAAACGGCATCATCTCAGCCGCGCGGCTCCCGGCTCACTGCAGGCACCGCTCGAGCTGGTCGACATCAGGCGACGCGGCTGCGCATTCGACCTGCGCACGGGTGAGATGGAGGGAGCACTCCTGCGCATCTTGCTCGTGTTCGTAGGTCGTGCGCGCTTGTGCTACCGCGGCGGCGAGGTGACTCGGTTGAATCGTCTCGTCCCGCTTCCGAAGGCTCTGCTCGACGTATCGATCGACGAGCGTATGGCATTGCTCGAGCGTCGGGGACGCGGCGAAGTACGCGAGAGTTCGCTTCGTCGCGACCGCTCCGACGGTGAGGGCGATCACCGTCGCGGCCCCAGCCGCATGGCGGCGTGCACGCCCGCCATCGCCGGTGCCGGAAGGCGGGCTCGTCGATTCGGGGTCGCCCATCACTGCAGACACCGGTCGAGGTCGATACCGGCTTTCGCTTCCCGAACACAGCGCAGTGCGTCATCCGTGATCCGTTTACCGACGCAATCCTGGATGGCCGCCTGGCCTTTGGAAACGCGGGCATCGGCGACCGCTCGCGCAATTTCGTTCGGATCCGTAACGTTTTTGGCCAATATCTCGACTTCTGCGCTGCGGGCGAAGATGACCTCGCAGTCGTCTTTTGAAGCCGGGTGACCGCACGCCATGCCGACGAACGCACCGAACGCTGCGCAGGCTCGAAGTGTCAAAGAAGGCCAAGTCTTCACAGGGGATGAGGAATGTTGGCGCAATTGTGGACCCTTGTACAGGGTGCGCTAAATTAGCAACGTGGGCTCCGACAAAACCAGTGGCGACGGCGCGACCTCGCAATCGGAGCCGGTCCCCGAGCCGCGACCGAGCAAGCGTGGGCCCGGGCCAGCTCGCCGGCGGCCCAACGTGTCGCGGCCACCGGCGAAAGCGTTGCCGCGGGAACGGCGCCGACTGACCCCCGAGGATCATCTCGCGCACGCGATCCAAGCCAAGAGCGCGGCGGCCCGTGCCAACTGGGCGCAGCGCGGACTGGCCCACTCAGGCGAGCTCGATGTCACCACCAAAGCGCTGCTCCTGCGGCAGCTTTATTTGGCATTTTACGCAAGCGGACATTACCGGCCAGCCTACGACATCGCACTGCAGGCCGTCGGACTCGGCGTGCTCGAAGACGTCATTCAACAAGACTGCGCGCGCGCGATTCACGCGGCCGGTGACGTGGATGCGGCCGCTGGACACCTGCGGCTGGCGGCTCGAAAGGCTCCCCCATCACGGCGCGCCTTTCATTGGTGGACGCTCGGCTCGCTGTTCTTTTTAGTGGGTCGTCATCCAGACGCTATCGCCGCGTTCGCGCGGGCCGCGCGCTGGGGCACTCGCGACAAGCCCCTCTACCAAGGGCATCTTGCGCTCGCGAAGCAGGCAGCCGGGCTCCCCGTCCGCGGGCTCGCGCAGTTGATGGCGAGGCTGGACGCGTGCCCGGCGGGGCAAGGCTACGGGCGGTTCGTCCTCGGGCACCTCGCCCATCGCCTGGAGCGCTGGGAGGAAGCCCGCGCATACCTGGCGAGCTTCGTCGATCGTACGGCACGTGGTCATGCCGCGATGGCGACCGCCCTGCAGGGTGAAGTCGCGATGGCGCGGGCCACGCTGGCATCCATGCGAAAAGCAAGCTGACCGCCGATACCGTTTAGACTAGTTTCCGTTCGTCCGTTCGTGCGTGCGTGCGTGGGTTCGAGCTGAGGGAATCATCCATGGGAGAAATCATTCGGAACATTGGGGCGGCTTTCGTCGGCGGCGTGATCTTGAACATCATGCCGTGCGTGTTGCCGGTCCTGACGATGAAGGTTTTTCACGTCGTCAAAAAAGCCCAACACGACCCCGCTGCGAACCGGAACCACGGGCTCGCCTACGCGGCCGGCATCATCGCAACTTTTCTCGCGTTCGCATTCCTTATCATCGGTCTACGCGGCGCCATCGGTCTTCAGTTTCAGTGGGGCCAGCAGTACTCGAAGCCGCAATTCCTGAGCGCGGTGGTCTGCCTCATGTACGTCTTCGGCCTGAATGCACTCGGGGTCTTCGAGATCACAATCGGCATGGGCGGGGGCGAAAGTCGCGGGGGCTATCTCGGTTCGGTGATGAACGGGGTCGTGGCGTCCGTGATGGCGACCCCGTGTTCGGCGCCATTTCTCGGCGCGGCGGCGACGTACGCCCTCGGTGCAAATTCGGCATGGTGGCAAACGCTGCTGATGTTCACGTTCATCGGCATCGGACTCGCGTTTCCGTTTTTGTTCATCAGCTTCGTGCCTGCGGCGAGCAAGATCCTGCCGAAGCCCGGCGAGTGGATGGAGACCTTCAAGCAATTGATGGGGTTCACCCTCCTCGGTGCCGCCGTCTTCTACTTCGGGTCGCTCCAGAAGCAGCTCACCATCAACGGGTCGAACTCCTTCCTCTTTTTTCTTCTCGCCCTCGGGATTGCCCTCTGGGCGATGCAGAAATTCGGAGGCTTCGAGCATGGCGCCGGACGTCGCTGGGCGGTTCGAGGCGTCGCGCTCCTCGCACTCTTCGGAATCGGTCGCTACACCATCAATTTTGAGGCGCCGCCGCGAGCCAAACCTTCGATGGGGCTCAACGCAGTGGTCGAGAATGGTCACCTCGCAGTGGTCGAGAATGGTCACATCAAGTGGACCGCTTTCGACCGCGCCCAGCTCGATGCAGAGCTCGCACGCGGACGCCCCGTATTCATCGACTTCACGGCGGACTGGTGCGCCAACTGCAAGACCAATGACAAACTCTTCGTCGAAACCGATCGGATCCGAGCCGATTTCACGAAGACGGACATCTTGCCGATGAAGGTCGATCTCACGACCGACGAAGCGCAGGATGAGATGAAGCCGCTGATGGATGAGCTCGGCCGCGCCGCTATCCCCATCTACGTCGTGTACTACCCGGATAAGACCCACGACCTTTTGCCGGAATCGATAACGACGGAAATGCTCTCCAAGGCGCTCAACAAGGCGAGCGCGAAATACCCGCCGGAAGGCTATAAGCCCCTCGTCCCAGTGGCTGCCACGGCAGTCCCAACCGCGGTGCCCGGTGCCGCGGCAGTCCCAACCGCGGTGCCCGGTGCCGCGGCAGTCCCAACCGCGGTGCCCGG
>CANMZR010000010.1 GCA_947502375.1 Polyangiaceae bacterium | reverse complement strand
CTGCCACATAATGCAATTTGCATCCTTAGGAACTGAAACAAGCCGCAGATGTCGGCGATTTTTGTTGTGCAGAACAAGTTTGCACATTGTTGTTCCTGTCGTCAGACGCTTGCGCAAGTCATCACTGTTGAGATCGGATGCGTCACCGACGATTTCGTTGACCTCGCACCGGAGCGTCGGAAACTGTTCCCGGAGCTCGGCCGCAGCTTCGTCGGCGACCGTGTGCTCATCAAAGCTCGATACCAAGCGTACGATTCCGCCCCCAGGTCCGCGTGGCGTGGTGGTGTCGTCTCGGGTCTCGACGCCCGTTGCTCCGAGGTCAAAGAGCAAGCTCGCGAGCGCGTCGGCAAGGTCGGGCGCGGCGTCAACCTGGACGTAAGGGAATCGTGGAATGGTCACCGGTTTACTCGGTGACCGTGACGAGGACATCGGCGGTCGTTGTGCGAGTCGAGAGGATGACAATCGGAATGACGATGGCCGCGACGACCACGACGCCAACCGGAACCCAGAACCAGGGACTTGCGAACACGCCGGCGCTCGCGGGCACCGCGATCCGGAGTGGGCTCTCGGCATCTCCGCGCGTCGCAATTGGCAACCCGTTCTCGTCCAGCGCTTCGATGTAATATTCAACGAGCGGAGGTCGCACCGAAGCGGCGGGAATTTCCATCGTGAACTTCCGCATGGCGTATTTCACTTTGGTGGCGATGAACTTGTCGCTCGACCCTTGACGGAAGAGAAGACGCAGCTGGGTGACGGCGCCTGCCGGGTCGTCGACTTCTCCACTCAATGCAATCGCTGACGAACTCGACATCTGTGCCGGGGACGTGTGGCGGATCTTGATGTTGGTTGCTTGCTTTTCGGTGCTCACCCCTTTGAGGCCAGGTTTGCCTTCGTCGCTCCAACGCGTCCTGGTCTCTTCGAAAAACTCTCGAAAGCGCGGAGATTCGCCAGTCGGGAGAACGAAGGATTCGTCCGTCACCAGCAGGCCTCGCACCGCACCCTCTGCTTCGTCTTTCTTGTTCAACAAGATGTAGTTGAAGGCGAGCAGCTTGAAGATTGTGGTCTTTTGCAGAGTGGAGGTGTCGGGCCGCAAGAGCGCTGCCGACAGCGTTTGGGTCGACTCATCGTACCGCTGTTCATCGAAAAAATTCTGCCCTTTGGTTATCAGCGCCGCGGCATTCTGCGCGCCCTTTTGAGCGAGGACGGAGCCCGGCAAAAAGCAGGGAGCGCCCACAAGCACCGTCAGCCACACGATCCGCACCAACCACCGATTCATGCTGAGCAGGCTACCGCTGCTGAGCACATCCGACCAGCTTCCTGAACGAGCTTGCCCCCCGGTCAGACGCGGATTCCGGATCACCCGCGGGGTCACGGAACCGCGAGAAGCTTGTCGCCGCGCTCGAGGCGGCCCGTCGATCGCGCCCCATTTTTTTCGTACTCGATGAGGCGGATCGGCCGGGCTTTGGCTAAGTTGGGCTGGTACGCGTCCATCACTTGCCAGTGCAAGTGCGGCATCGTGCTGTTGCCCGAGTTTCCGCAGCGTCCGAGCTCATGGCCCATGCCCACGACCTGTCCGGGGCGCACGCGCAGACTTCCCGGGATCAGGTGCGCGAAGAGCGAGAATTCGCCGTTTTTGTGGTCGATGACCACGAAATTGCCATGCGCCGCGTAACCATTCAGGACGTTGGGCTCGTTGTCGGGGACCCCTTCGACTGCAAGGGCAACGACCCCCGGTCCATCCGCGAGAACCCGCTGGTCGTAGCTTGGGTAGTCGCTGTTGCGGCCGCCTTCTCTCGGGTGAGCGGCATCGACGACAAGATCGACTGCGAACGCCTGGTCGTTCTTCATCTCGTAATGGGTACGGTGAACGCGCCAGGCACCATCGACCGGCAACCGATAGCCTCCCATGTAAGCGGCTACGGCTTGGGGCGCGTAGGCCGGCGCCGCAGAGACGGGGCCCCCGCTCGACCCGCAGCCAGTCAGAAGCGCGGCGAGTGCGAAAACGGAAACGAGTCCAACAGAGCGCACCAACATGGCAACTCCGTCTAATGCAGCTTGATCCCGAGAACGAGAATCCCGTTCTCGAACTTCTGACCCGCCACGAAGAACATTGCCCCCGGCTTCGCTTTGACTTGCACGATGGACTCTTCTCCGCCCGGCTTTTTGACGATCGTCGCTTTGATCACAAAACGCATGGGCTTACCGCCCTTTTCTTCGACGCCGTCCAAAACGAGCTTGAGTTCGCCGCCGTCCGGCAGCTTCATCGATGCAACCTTTTCACGTTCGAGTGGACGCGTGGCCTCATCGAGAAGTTCGTAGCTATCGTAAGAGGAGAATGGCGGGCTCTTCAGCTCTTTGTACTTCGCGAGCTTCGGATCGATGCCCTTTCCAGCGTTGCTGCCGCGAGCAATGACGATGTCGGCGCTTACCTCGATCTTGCGCGCGGGTTGCCCCGGCTGAGGCACTTTCTCGTCAGCACTCGAGGACCCGCAGAGTGCGAGACAGGCCCCGAGGGTTGCGACCGCAAAGAGGGATTTCATTCTTCATCTCCAGTATCATTGATCCAAATCACTGTCGTGCCTGTCCCCTCGCCTGGCACGTAAAAAACAGAACCGGCTCGTGACCCGAATTCGACCGATGCCACTTCTACGCCTGGCTCCATGGTCGAATTCTTCGCCTGTTCCTGGTCCTTCAGGGGGCTGGTCATCAACGCCGCGGCGGCACCGGCTGGCGCTTCGCCGAGGACTCTGGTTTCTGGCAGCGCCGCAACTGCAGGGCTGCGCTCGGTGGGCACGGTGCGCCCCCACGCGAAGAGTGCGACGGCGGCGGCGACGGCAAGTGCGGCGATGACGAAGCCGCCCTTTGCGTTGTCATTGGCGCTGACGGTCGCGGAGCGAGGCTGCTCGCGCCGCGGACTCCGTTGCTGTTGGGCCTGCCCACCTTCGCCACGCTCCGCAGCGATAACGGATACTTTTTCGTGAATCTTGACTGCATCCTCGGCATCGATGGCGGCCATCACAGCGTCGGCGAGCCCGTCAGCACGCGCATCCCGTTCGACGTTGTGCCGCAGCACGGCCCCTAGGACTTCCAAGGATACGAGTTTCCTTTGAAGTTCCGGAATCGATTCGAGCTCCAGTTCGAGCTCGGCCAGCTCCTCGGCCCCGAGCTCGTCGTCGAGGAACATCATCAGACGTTCGTCGCCGAGCGAACGCGCGGTCGCTGCCGGCGACGAGGTGTCGCTCGGAGCGGTCACGTTGGGGCTGCCACGTTCATTGGTCTTCATGTGAATCCTGACTCGGATTCGGCTCCGCGCCCAATTGCTCGCGGTAGCACTCGGCCAAAGCGAGTTGCAGCTTCTGCCGAGCGTGGAACAACCGGCTCATAATGGTGCCCTTCGAGACGCTCATCGCTTCAGCCATTTCTTGGTAACTGAGGCCTTCGACCTCTCGCATGAGAATGACGGCTCGATGGTAAGCCGGGAGTGCATCGAGCGCGCGCTGGATGCTTTCTCCGATTTGCCGGCGTTGAACAAGCTCGCCTGGGTCCATCGCGAGGGGGGCGACGAGTTGAATTGGCGCCTCGTCGTCCGCTGCCCCCGCCTCCAGGCTATCGTGATCGCGTCGCGAAGGTTTGCGCTTGTGGTCGATCGCGAGGTTCGTGACGATTCGGTAAAGCCAGGTGAAAAACGACGAGGAGCCCTCGAAACGCTCGAGATTGCGGTAGACGCGAATGAACGCTTCTTGGACGATTTCGCGGGCGTCATTTTCGTCTCGTACGAGGCTGAGCGCGACCGCAAACGCGCGCCGCTGGTGTTTTTGCACCAGCAAACGGAATGCGTTCTTGTCTCCAGTTCGAGCTTGTTCGACCAGCGCACGGTCCTCCTCCGCTTCTCGGCGTCTCGCCAGGTGGTTGGACGCAGAAGTGTGGTCCCTATTCACACCCGCGGGTGAGCTGGGCCGGATTCCGACGTCCGGAGGAGAAATGACTTCGGCAGTGCCACAGATCGACGGGCCCGAGGGTTCGAGTTCTTCGGCCTTCTTGGGCTTGGACGATATCGATTGGACGGCCACGGAAAAGGAACCTGTACGGACGCCCAGTAGCGCGCCGCGAGACTATTCGCTCAGTTCGCCCAAGGTCACGCGTATGTCAAAGATTCTTTCGCCGCGCGCGACTCGGACGGTCACCGTACGCTTCACCCCGGCGACGCTGGCGAGCCAACGGAGCTCGTTCGGATCCTTCACCGATTTTCCGTCCAACCCCAAGATGATGTCACCGGGCGCCAGGCCTGCTTGGTCGGCGGCGCCCCCCGCGAGGACTTTCAGCACCTTCGCCCCATGGCGTCCGGTCTGTTGAAGGGTCTCGGCCGCGGCTTGGGAGACCTCTTCCACCAAGATGCCGAGGGCGCTACGGGTGACGCGGCCATCTCGAAGCAGCATGGGCAAGAGCTGGACGACCATCTCCATTGGGATCGCGAAGCCGATGCTGTTCGCGTTTGCCCGCACGGCGGCGTTGATTCCGACGACTTGCCCCGCCATGTTGAGCAAGGGGCCGCCCGAGTTCCCGGGGTTGATGCTCGCGTCGGTTTGAAGGAAGTTGAAGTAGCCCGTGGGGTCGAGGCCTTTGACGTCTTCTCGGGTGCGCCCCTTCGCGGAAACAATACCGGCTGACACCGTGTGCTCGAGGCCGAACGGGTTACCGATGGCGACGACCCAGTCACCGACCTCGACGGCGCGTGAGTCTCCAATCGCGAGCGGTGGCAGCTTGTCAGCTTCGATTCGCAGCACCGCGATATCCGTGGGTTGGTCAGCGCCGACGACGGTTGCGTCGAGTTCCCGGGCATCAGCGAGTTTCACGATGAGTTTGTCGGCTTCCTCGATCACGTGGTTGTTCGTGAGGACATACCCCTTCGCGTCGTAAACGAAGCCCGAAGCGATCCCGCGCTCCTCGAACGCTGGATGTCCCAAGGAACTTTGACGGCGGACGAAGGCCTTGATGGTGACGACGCTCGGACCAGCCTTCGCCACGAGCGGAGACAGTGAAGGGAGCGTCCCGAGTGCCGTGGCAGGGGCTGGTTGGGTTGGCGGGATCCCCGACGGCTCGCCCCCGCTCGCGACCGCGACGGCTCCGAGTGGCAAGGTGCTCGAACGCCCGCCGAGGCCCGGTTTCTTTGGAGTGCCATTGCACCCATCGACATTGCACCCATTGACATTGCACCCGACGATCGTGCAACCGTAGACATTGCACCCGACGAGGAGCAACGCGAGCATGAGGCGGCTCCTCACGTGGGTTTTGCCACCTCCAGGAAGCGCATCCGTAAGTCGTACAGGCCCTGGTTCAACACCCGTTCTTCTTCTCCGCCGAGGTTCCCACGCGTCTTCGTCTGCAGGAGCAGCAGCAGGTCGATGTCCTGCCTCGCAAGCACGAGGTTCGGCACGCCCGGCGCTCCCGTTTCGGGATCCTGAGCGTCTCCAAGGTGCACGAACGCCGAGCCGAGAATCGACATGATGAACGTCGCAAAGTCGAGCTTCGGTAAGTCGAAGGTTCCGCTCGGCGGAAGTTCGTCGATATCCAGTTCTTCGCCGCTCATGGCCCCTCCTCGTTCGTCGGTGCTTCTATCGATTCCCGCCTTGGCAACCTGTTCGTTGCCGCCGCTCACGGGTTACCCGAATTCGACGTCTTCGGCTTCAGTTTGCGTCGTCGTCGTCGTCGTCGTCGTCGTCGTCGTCGTCGTTGCCGATCGCTGGCTGCGCGAGACCAATCGTCTCGATTTGGTCGGCCAGGTCGGGAAGCTTGTTCAGGCTCTCCTCGACTTCTGCTCGCTCGCTCGGAGTCCAAACCGCCTGGCGATTACGGATCCGATTGTCCATTGCCGCCCAGTTGACCTTCTTGTTCATGGTGTCGATCCTGCCTTCGGGTTCCGGCGAAGCTGAACCAGCGGTGGCTCCAGCGCACCTAGGGTTTCCTCTTCGTCGGAGCTGGTGCCATACTCGATCGAGTCGGCGTAGACAATACGCTCGTCCATCTCGGTCACCGCCTCGATGAGTTCTTCGTCGGTGGCTCTTCGTACCGATAAGACTTCCACCTCGAAGCGCACCCGTTGGCCGGCGAGCGGGTGATTGCAGTCCGCAACGATGTCCGACTCACCCAGTTCGACGATTCGATAGGCGCATTCACTGCCGTCCGGGGCGGTGCAGATGAGCTCGTCGCCGAGGGTGACGTTGTTCGCGTTCGGGAGGTCTTTCCGGTCGATCTCGAGCCGGGCGTCGGGGTCACGCTCACCGAATGCCTCGTCGGGCTCGAGCAGCAGGCTGCGCCGCTCGCCCCGGCGTGCGCCATCCATGCCGCGCTCAAGGCCGGGGATGATCTGTGCGTAACCGTGAACGTAGACAAGCGGCTCTCGTTTCGTGAGCTCGTCGTGTTGCTCCCCCGCCTCGTCAAAGAGCCGGTACGCGAGCTTCACGTTCATGTCGGCCGCGATCACGAGTTCCGGTTCTCCCTCCGGGGACCGAACCACGCGCGGCGCCATCGTCCTGGCTTGCGACCGAGAGGGCGTGCCGCCGCTGCCGCCCGCACGGACCACGGAGCGAGGCTTTCGGTTCAACGCTCGAGGCTTTTCTTGAGCAGATCGCCGAACGTCCCAAACGTCGCCTCGCGTGCAACTTTCTTTCGATAATCCCGGTACGCGTTCTTCTCTTCGTCGTCCTTGAGTGCGCGAATCGACAGGCGCGTCTCGCCGCGGCGCGGATCGTGTTCGATCACCTTGGCGTCGAGCATCGTTCCGATTGGAAAGACCTTCCGCAATTCGGTCCCTCGGACGGTGCCCGTTTGCCCGGCCGGAATGAACGCGCGGGATGCGCGACCCGTGCAGCCGATGATGCGAACGCCGAGCCCCGCTTCTTTTATTTGCTTCACTTGAACCTTGATCATCTGGTTCAGCGCGATCCTCGGGCGCGGGAGTCCCCGCTCGTTTTCTGGCGGTGCGGGGTGCAGCGATACCTTGTGATTTTCGCGATCGACCGAGGCCACAATCACCTCAATCTCGTCGCCCTCGCGGACGACTTTGTTCGGGTGCTCGACGGGTTCGAATGACAGATCGGCGACGTGGCAGAGGCCATCGATACCCGGCTCGAGCTCAATAAAAGCGCCAAACTCTGTCAGCCTCGCGATCTTGGCTCGGTGGATGGTACCGATTGCGTATTTTTCGCTGACGGTCTTCCAGGGGTCTTCGACCGTCGCCTTGTGGCTGAGCCAAAGCTTGCCCTTCTCGTCGATCCCGAGAACCTTGACGTCGATTTCACGACCACCGGAGAGCACGCTGCTCATGCGAACGCCACGGTCGTGGCTGACCTCGCTCATGTGGATGACGCCTTCGACGTCATCGTGTTCTGGGAGTGACGCGAACGCACCCCAAGCGAGGACGTTCCGTACGATGGCTTTGCACACCATGCCCGGTTGCAGTTTGCCGAGCGCGACTTGGCGCCGCTCGCTGTATTCCTTCTCGAGCATGTCTTTGCGCGAGAGCACGACATCGCGCCCTTTTTTGCCGTAGTGCGCGACGACGAATACGAGTTTTTCGCCAAGGAGTTGCACCAACCCGCCGCCCTGCGTCAGATCGACGTGCGACGCCGGTGCGAAGGCGCGGACTCCGCCGTAATCGACCTCGAGACCGCCCTTCACGAGGCCGGTGACCCAACACTCGATAGGATTTTGGGTCTCGAGCGCAGCGCGCAATTCGAGACGAGTCTGTTGGGTATCGAACGGCTCGGGCCCGAGGATCAGCATGCCTCCGCGGGTGCTAATCCCCTTCACTTTGCCGATGAATTGCTCGCCGACAAGCGGCGGCACCTGGATAAGTTGAGCCCGGTCGTAGAGACCGACGGCCTTGCCACCTGCGACGTCGATGAACACCGCGTCGCGGGTCAGCTTCGACACGCGACCGAAGACCTCATCGCCTACGGTAAAGGCCGGACGCTCAGCCGGGGGCATTGGCTTGCGTCTCGGTCGAGCCGCTCTCGCGGTTTTTGCTCCAGCCGCCGGCGAGCCCTCTCGGCCTTCGGCGCCTGGCGAGTTGCCGTCGTCGCTGCCGTTTTCAGAATCGGCATCGCT
Source organism: Polyangiaceae bacterium (assembly GCA_947502375.1). GTDB lineage: Bacteria > Myxococcota_A > Polyangia > Polyangiales > Polyangiaceae > SYFR01. The sequence goes on along the minus strand of CANMZR010000010.1, from coordinate 17,149 downwards.
ATCGCCATCGCCATCGGCATCGGCATCGGCATCGGCATTCTCAGGTGAGCCGCCTTCTGCGGTCACGCCCGAGGCTTGCGCGTCTCCCGAAGCGCCCTTCTTCTTGCGTCGGCGCCGTCGGCGTTTTTTCTTCAGCGGATCGCCGGTGCCACCCTCCGTGACGGCACTCGCTGTCGCGGACGGTGCGTCCGTCTCAGCGCCGGGGGCGCCCGGTTCAGCAGAGGAGCCGCCGCTCTCAGCTGCCGCGCTGGCGGTATCCGCTGTTGCGGCCAGCGAAGAATCTGGCGAATGCGAGGGTTGCGATGCCCCTTCGAGGGAGGTCTCGCCGGAAGGGGTGCTCGCGTCGGGTGTGCTTTCGTCGTTGCTCATGACGGGACTCCGACATTCCGAGTCGCGACTTGCGACATCCGGACTGTCAGGCAGGTGAGGCTACCCATAGCGTGAATCGGTCTTTTCCGCGAAGAGGAATTCGTTCAACGCGCGATCGGCAGATGGCGGTTTTTGCCACCCGTTCGATCGATTGTCAATTTTGGCATCCGCTCGGCGTTGATGACGCTCGCGCGATCGGCCATTCGTTCGGCCACGGATTGGAAGGCCTGAGCGATGGCACTCGTCGGCGAAGCTTGGACCACCGGGGTTCCGGCGTCGCCCCATTCGCGGACGGCGGGGTGCATCGGAATTTGACCGAGCAGCGGGGCTTCTGCGAAGTCGGCGATCTTTTGCCCGCCACCCGAGCCGAGGAGTTCGTGCTTTTTGTCGCAGCCGTCGCAGATGAAGTAGCTCTCGTTCTCGACGACGCCGAGAATCGGGATACTTACTTTTTTCAACATAGCGACCGATTTGTAGACGTCCGCGAGCGCGACGTCCTGGGGCGTCGTGACGACGAGCGCGCCCGTCGTTCGTACCCGTTGCGACAGCGTGATGGCGATGTCACCCGTGCCTGGCGGCAAGTCGAGGACGAGGTAATCGAGCTCGCCCCATTCGACGTCCTTCAGGAATTGCAAGAGTGCGCCCTGCAGCATCGGGCCCCGCCAAATGACCGCGGACTTTTCGTCTTCGAGCAAGAAGCCGATCGACATCAACTTCACGCCGAAACGCTCGAGCGGACGAATTTTCCCAGATTCTGTGGCGGCCGGCTTGCCCATGACGCCGAACATCGTGGGAATGCTCGGCCCATACATGTCCGCGTCGAGCACGCCGACGCGGCACCCCGCACGCTTCAGCGCGAGAGCCACGTTTGAAGCGACCGTGCTCTTTCCGACGCCGCCCTTGCCGCTCACCACCATGATGATGTTCTGTACGCCAGGGCACGGGTCATCGTCGGCGATTTGCCGTTGCAGGGCCTTGACCCCCCAATCGATGGTCACTTCGCGAGCGCCGGCTTTTTCAAGTGCCGCTCGGACGTCCGCTTCGATCTTGCCTTTGAGGGGGCAAGCGTGGGTCGTCAGGTCCACGCCGAGGGACACCTTGTCTCCTTCCACTTTGACGTCGCGAAGCATGCCGAGCTCGGCGAGCGGGCGCCCGATTTCGGGATCGATGACCTCTGCGAGGTTCTGGTGAACGGCTTCAAGGGTTAGGCTCATGCTGGCGGGACCATGGATCGCGATCCCACAAAACGCAATCGCCCAGCCGCTTGGGCCAGGCGATTGCCGAGTGAGTGCGAGGAGCTCGGGTTAGTTACCGGCACCCGCTTTTGCGCTCACAGACGCGCTCGCCTTGATCGAGACGCTGACGCTCACAGACGCACTCACCGAGGCCTCGAATTGTGACACCACTTCCAGGCCGTAGGTGGCGAGGCAACCGAGGGAATCCACAGCCGCTGCGCCGGCATCCACACCTTTTGCGGCGACGAGCGCGGCCGCCTCAATCACGTTTGGACCCTGATCGATCGCCGCTGAGTAAAGCGCCGGCAAGTTGGCTTCGAGGGTCGAGGCAAGCTTTCCGGTCACTCCGCCAGTGACCACGACCTTGATGGTTGGAGGTGTGCATACGGCTGTGAGCTGGGCTTCGGCGCTGCAACCCGCCTGGCAATCGGCGTCGAGATCGCAGCTCGGCGGCTTGAGCGTGCCTTCGCACGTCGGGGCTTTGTACTCGACGCTACAGCCACCCTTGCAAGAGCCACTGCACGTCGCGCTCGGTGGAACCGCTTGGCACGTTCCCGTGCATTGGCCGCTGCAGGTACCGGTGCACTTACCGGCACACTTTCCTTTGTTATCTTTGACCGCGCAGGCGCCGCTGCAGTCGCCCGTGCATTGGCCGCTGCAGCCCCCGTCGCAGGCGACGCTGCCGGTGGTAACGGTGCAGTCGCCGGTGCACTTGGCCTCGCACGTGCCCGAGAGATCGCCGGGCTCGCAGCGCAACTCGACGCCCCCAGGATCGCAGGTGCCCGTCACGCTGCACTTCGCTTCGCAGTTGAACTGGGCGCTGGCGGCGAGCGTGCATTGTCCGCCGACAATTTCGAGCGAAAGTGTCGCGCCCGCCGTCAGCTCGGCGTCGATCCCTTGGTTCGCGAACGTGCACGCGATCTGGAGCTTCGTGTCGAAATCCGGATCATCGGGCTTGCTCAGATCGGGGACGTCTTTTTGTCCGAGGTCGGTTGCGATGGCCACACAGCTCGCGCCGACCGAGTTCTTTAGCTTCGCGGTGGCCGCGATGAGCGCGTCGGTGGCGCTGATGAACGCTTCGACCCGCGCGCCAATCGTCGCGTCACAGAGCGGGCTTTCGATAGCGCCGCAACCGGCGGAAGTGAGGCCCGGGAACGCCATCGCGGCGAGGGCAATCGGCAAAATAAGTCGGGATTTTTTGGGTTTTTTCATTTTAAATAGAAAAGAGCAAAGGGAAAAGAGCAAAGGGAAAAGAGCAAAGAGCAAAGAGCAATGTCGTTGTGTTCGAAGAGGTTCACCGCGGTTTTGGAGTCCTTGCTGAACGTGGCTGACGGACGCAATAAACCTTCAGGCCTAATAACTCGTAAGGATAGCAACCCTCAAGGATAGCAACTGTAGCCGGCCACCATCCCCTGCTCGTACTTCGCCGGAAAGTAGCACTGATGGAAGTTGGGGTTCGTGGGGCCGACCCCGTCGTTCTCATCGAGGCATGCGCCGGGCTTACCTCCCGGAGACTTGGGGCAGTCGGCGTCTTTTGCGCACGTACTGGAAGAGCCTAGGTCGAAGCAGGCGCGTTCACCGCCACTGAGTGTGTTGCAGATCCAGTTCGAATCCACGGGTCCGCAGTCGAGGTCGGTGGTGCACGTGTAACAGAACTTCGAGCCCGCGACGTTCTCGGCGCGACAGCCGCCCGGAGAGCGTGGCACGCACACGCTGCGCGGGACGCATTGGTCGTCTTTCGTTGGGCAATCGGCGGCGGTGGTGCACCCTGCCGTGGGCGAGGCCGCGCAGGTGCTGCCTGCCGGCGTACAGGCTTCACTCGAGGTGCAGTTGTCATCGCTCGCGCAGAACTGCGCACAGCCCTTGGAGGCACCGATCGTGACGCACAAGTCAGCGGAGGTTCCGGCGCAATCGAGGTGTTCCTTGCAAGGCGCGCAGGGGCCGCGTCGGAGGCACTGCTTGTGCATGAGGCAGCGCGTCCCCGCTTCGTACGTCGAGCCGGCAGGCTTCGTCGCGAGATCGATGCAGGGCTCCAACGTCTTTCCGCAAAACGCGTTGTTGCCCAGCTGGCAATTGCCGTCCTTGGTACAAGCCTGGCCACTTGCGCATTTGCCGTTCGTGCACGTCTCGCCGCAGCGGTCGTGGGGATCATGGACGAGCCCGCAGAAAAAGCCGCTACCGCATGCCTCATCGGAGCTGCAATCCGTCGCCGTGCAGAACGCCGTGGCGTCGCCTTCGCCCGAGCTGAGGCAGCTCAACGCTTTGCACTCCGTCGCGGCACACGTCGTCACGGTGCAGCGCGTTTTATCCTTGCCGGAGCATTGACCGATGTTGCAGTTTTCCTTGCCGGCACAGGCCGCCACATCTTTGATGCAGGCTGCCGGGCTTCCGCCACAGGCCATCGCGTCGCACTCGAGGCCATTCGGACAGACGGTCGTCGTGCAGTCCCCTTGGCCAAACGGGCAGGGCTTGCCCTGGCCGACGCCAGTCGACGGCACGTTGTGTCCGTTCTCCAAGCAGACCGAAACGGCCGTTCCCGCATCCGTCTTCGCCGGGCTGCAAAGCTGGCTGCTCGGCGTGCAAGCTCCGTGGGTGTCGCACTGGAGTCGGCATTGGTTCTCGACGCAGACGTTCCCGTCAACGCACTTCGACGGGTCGCATGCGGCCACGCACGCCCCAGCCGCAGTGACGTAACCGCCCACGCAAGTTGGCTCCTCGGAGGCGGAGGAACAGCCGCTTCCCGGGAGGATCGCCGACCCGAAAAGCGCAGCGAGCCCCGACGACAAAGCCGTATATCGGAGAACTGTGCGGAGAAACGGGTTCATGCTTTTGTCCCTAAAAAAAGGCGAAAGAAGCTCGCGAGCCAATGATTATTGACAGTACTCTGCCAACCCTCCCATAATCATAGCTCGCGTCGCGGGGCAAAGGCATCCTTCCTGCGTGCGCAAAAAAGGACAGCATGCTTCGTATCGGTTTGTTCGGAACTCTGGTTTGTCTCGCTGCCGTCGGCTGTGCGGACACGACAGAAAACATGGGTCCGGACCTCGCGTTCGTTGACGGGCAGGGGCAGCTGGAAGTGGCTGGAGTTCCCTATCCGGGTCACGCCGACATCGGTAAGATCGTCGGCACGGCGGTCCCGAATTGGCCGTTCATAGGGTTCGCCAATTCGGAGAATGCGAGCTTGCCGGGCTTGCAGCAAATCGCGCTTTCCGACTTCTACAACCCGCACGGCTATGAATACGCCGCATGCCTCAAGAGTGGCGCAACCGATTGCGTCGCGAAGTTCCCGGACGCCGTGTTTCCGGCTCTTTCACATTATGGGGCGGGTCAGCCAAAACCGCGCGCGCTCAGCGTCGGGAAATCGGCTGTTTGGTGTGGCCCCTGCAACGCCGAGGCAAAGCTGGTTCTTCCCGGCAAGGCCAAGGCCTACCTGCCCAAGGGGGGACAGTTCATCGTGGGGCTCGTCGACGGGCCGACGCCGGGCGAAAGCGCGACTTACAGCGATCTCGCAAAATGGACGGCAAAGTACGAGGTTGCTTACCCACTCGTGACGGATCCGAATGGCTTCCTGTCGGAGCTTCTCCCGCCCTCGTTGCCGAGCAACGCGATCGTCCGTACCTCGGACATGCGCATTGTTTTTGTGATTGCGGGGGCTCCCAACGACGCAGATGGCGACGTGTGCAAGCAGTACCCGAAGGAGGAGAGCTGTCACTACTGGTCTGAATTTGAAAAGGTTCTCGCGTCGGGGAACTGAGGAACGGTCGTGCGAAGAAACGTTTCCATGCTGCTCATTGCGGCCGCGTCGCTCCTCGCGGCCTGCGGCGGAGCCACTTCCGAACTTCCGACCGCGAATACGCCGCTGGCGGCGACTGGCGCTTCCACCGCGGGTGGCGAGGCGGCCGCGGGCGATAAAGATGCGGGTCCGAAAGCGCCTGAGTTTGAGCTCCCGACGCTCGATGGCGCGCATGTCAGGCTCTCGTCGCTGCGCGGCACGGTCGTGCTCATCGACTTTTGGTCGACGATCTGCGACCCATGTCTGAAGGAGATGCCCGAGCTCGTGAAGCTTTATCGAGAGCGCAAAGACAAGGGATTTACCGTGCTCGCGATAGCGACCGATGGCCCCGAGACGGTTGCGAACGTGAGCTCGGTTGCCAAAGAGCGCCACATGATGTTTCCGGTGCTGCTCGACACCGAGACCGCGGTGCTCGATCGATACAATCCCGAGGGGCGCTTGCCTTTTACCGAGGTCGTCGATCGCAACGGCAACGTGGTGCTGAAGCGAAGCGGCTACCAGCCCGGTGACGTCGAGTCGCAAAAGCAACTCGTTGAAGCCATCGACAAGGCTCTGCTTCAACCGCTTCGGTGAGACGCTTCAACCGCTTCGGTGAGACCGCTTCGGTGAGACCCCTTCGCCGAACGACAGGCGGGCCGCTGACGGCGCTCGCTTGGGGGCTTGCGAGCGTCGGATTCGCGTCGCCGACCCTCGCCATCGATGTGCCGGTGGGCGGACAGTCGGTGACCCTCGACGTCAGCAACACGAGCGACGTGGGTTATCATTTCGATAATCGAAACACGGCGCCACTCGACCCCAAAAATCCTACGCTTGGACCGCTTCAGCGCATCGACGACAACTACGGTGATTGGTTCGACCGTCTCCAGGTTCGAGCTTTTTATCGCAAGTTCTCGCTCGGGCTGCGCCTCGACAGCGCCGTTTTTTATCACACGCTCGACCGTACGGACGTTCAGAAACTGGTTCGTGAGCGCCTGGGTCGCGACGATCTCGCGCTCGAAAATCGCTTCGGCGAAGAGCTGCATTCGCACTTCGGGGCCGAGCTCCCCGGGGGGGGTCGCGGCGTCATCTACCCCTCCAAATTCTCGCTCGGTTACAAGAACGATTGGCTCGACGCGACTGCCGGCGATTTTTATCAGCAACTGGGTCGCGGGCTCGTGCTCAGTGTCCGAAAGATCGACGAGGTCGGTGTCGACACGACCATTCGCGGCGCCAAGATTCGCGTGGCGAAGGCCGTCGGGGCGTGGCGAATCGAAGCCTTGCTCTTCGCCGGGCAATTCAATCCCATTCGCATCGATTACGCGACCGGTCGAATCTTGAATGGCTCCGGATCGCCGGTTTTTTTAGGGTTTCCAGTCGCTAAAGACTTTCAGGCGTGGGCACCGAATCCAAGTTACAACCCGCAGAACCCAGGCGCGGAGCCTGAGTTTTTGCGCACCACAAAGCGTGCGAAGCCGAGCTATCTCGAAGACGGCGTCGTCGGTGCGAACCTGACCTTCGGGCCGAGACAGTTCGAGTTTGGGGTGAACGCGGTCGCCCTCCTGCGGCAGAGCAACAGCGGCTCGCTCGAGCTTTGCAAGAACGTGCCAGGTGCCGATGTCGACGGGTGTCAGGCGCAATTTCCGACTTTCGGTCAGGTGGGTGCGGCGCGGCTCCACGATCAGACGCGCAACGTCAGCGCCACGCTTCGTCTGCCCTCGATTGCCGGCGTCGCCGATGCGTACGCCGAGTTTGCGGGCCAGCAACTCACGCAGGGCCGCGTTTCGGTGCTGGGTCCGAGCGGCGTCGTTCGGGAGCCCGATTTGCACGGTTACGCGGCGTATCTCAACATCAACCTCCACAGAGGTCCGTTCTCGGCGACCCTCGAGGGCAAGCACTATCGGTCGTTTTTCCCACTCGCCGCGAACATCGATTCGGGTGGGCCGCCGTTTGGCGCGCCCGAGTTGAATCTCCTTTCCTACAGCCTCTCGCCTCGCGCGGAGTCGATCTACACCGAGCCCATCGGTGCCCCGGACATTTGCATCACGGGGGGCCGTGCGCGTGTCGATTATGCGGTGGCTTCGGAAAAAAAAATCTACGGATGGGTGGGTCGCTCGGCGAGCTTTTCCGAGCTCGATCCCACGAACTCGACGTGCAACACCGCGAAGGAGTTGCGGACCGACACGTGGGATACCGCGGCGGGCATGGAAGTCGCTACCCGCGACGGCAACTCCCACTATTGGGGTTGGGTCGGCACGCGCATGACCGCGCTATCGGTGCCGACCGTGCTGAATGCCGAGCAGCTCGAGACGTCGGACGTTTTTTACCGGGAGGGCTACGTTCGCTACGATTTTGGCCAGCATTTGAAGGGTCCGTTCTCGCTCAGCATGGTGGGCTACCATCGCCATCGCACCCAGGCACTGAAGACGTGGACCGAAGGCGAAAATCTCCTCGCGCTGAACTACAACCCGAGTTTTTCGTTCATCTTCGGGTTCGAACACACGACGCGCGAAGGCTTCCCGAACACCTATTTCAACGGGGCGATTGCCTACCGCGCCAAATCGCGTGAGCACTGGTACGGCAAGGTCTTCGAGTCGGTGCGGCTCTTCGTCGGCCAGCGCCGTGCGGCCCTGCGTTGCGTGGGTGGCGTGTGCCGTGTGTTTCCGGCGTTCGAAGGCGCGCGGATCGAGGCCGTCTCGCGCTTCTAAGCATTCGTCACGGATTCGACGCCGGGAAGCATTTGTCCAACGCGCAAGCGGCGTCCGTGGGCTCGCAGACAGCGCAGGTCTCGAAGGCGCTGTAAGCCTCGTTGACGCGCCAGATCTCCATCGGGCCGGGGGCCTGACCGTTCGCGTCGAATTGAAGGGCCCCCGAGGTTCCCTCCATGTCGATGGTCCCAGTGAGTGGGACGTGCAGGGCTGTTTTGGCGGCGGCCCATTGGTTCGGTCCCACGTTGATCTTGGTGCCGGCCGAGACGTGCGTGAAGCCCTCCGCGACGTTTTCCCCGGAGAAGATCGCAAAATTCGCCGAGGCCCAGGTCAGCCCGTAGGCCGCCAAAAATACGGCATCATACGATTGCGCGACGAAGCTGTAGTCGTCGGCGGTGACGCCGAAGTCGCTCTTCAGTTTCCCAGCCATCGTCGTGTAGGGGACCACGTCGTTCTTGTGAAACGGCGCCGTTCCAAGGGAGCGCTTGATGAGGTCTTGTACGATGGGTGTTTGGTTTTTATCGAAAAGAATGGCGCCTTCCTTCGCGGCGTCCGCAAGGAAGAGCGTCGGGAGCAACGCGACCGTGGATTTTCCCGCCTTGTCGAGCGCCGTATAGGCCTCGAGGACCATCGCGCCGTCGATGCCAACGAACAGCAGCCCATTCGGTGCCGGCATCTTTGAGAACAAGTCGGCAACCTTCGCGGCGAATTCCTCCGGGGTGGGGCTCTCTGAGAACGGAACGCTCACCACGGCCTCTAGCGCCGTTCCTTTCAGAGCCAGCGACACTCCGTCGTTCAACGGGCTGCCGTAAGCGTCATCGATGTAGAGGATCCCGAGCTTGGTGAGGCCCTTGGTGCTGAGGGCCAGTTGAGCCAGTACCCTGGCTTGTTCCGTGTCGTCGGGCGCGGTACGCCAAAGGAGACCGAACTTCCCGCCTGGCAGTTTGTCGTCGTAGTCGGATAGTTTCGTGCTCGTTGAGAACGATGAGATCAATGCGACGGAAAGCTTGTTGGTCGTGACGAACGAGATTGCCGCCTCGGTGGCCGATGACGCGGCACCGGCAACCATGACGCGCACGCCGAGCTCGTTTGCCAGATAGGGAATGGCAAGTTCGATGGCTGCCTTGGCCTCGTCGCCGGCTGCCGTTCCGTCCGTGCCTCCGTAATCGCATCCCACGAAGACGAGCGGGCTGTTGGCTGGCCCGACGCCCTGATTCGCATTGATTTCCCTCACCGCCAGGCGCATCGCATCGACGCGTGCCGTCTCGCTTTCATTGTTGAGTCGCAAGAGGCCACCGAGAATCTGGGACGGTTTCGTCCAGTCCACGTTCCCGACACTGAAGTCCTTGATCCCTTGCGGTTCGAGCACCTGGCAGAGCAAGTTCTTCGGGACGGCGGGCGCGACGGTCGTGCATTGGGCGTCGTTGCAGAAAGTCCCCGGGGTGCACTCGAGCGACGTGGAGCAACTCGGCTCGACAGGTGCGACGTAGGTTCGCAGCTCAAGGCCGAGGATCGAATTGCAGCTGGTGAGCAAGGCGAGCGAGAGCCCCGCAAGTCGCAGTTTCGCGGACGTTTTCAAAAGGCACCCCCGACGGTGAGACCGGTTTTCTTACCATCGAGCCATGGGGTGACGCTCCATGCTACGTCGGGCTTCGGTCCGACGGCGAACGAGGCGATGAGAAGTCCAAGCGCTCCCGCGCCCGTCGCGCCCGCCGCGATGACACCGACCGTCGCTATCGACCCGGCTTCCAGCGCTTGCCGGCTCAGTGTTTCGCCCTGTAAGTCGGTGCACGAGAGCCCGCTGCAGTATTGCCCGGCGTCGTCATCGAGTCTCAATGCGTGAAGGGCGAAGCCAACGGCGACGCCCCCGCCTGCGAGAGCACCCAACGTTAGCCCGAGTGCCCCATAGCGGAGCTTGGTCGCGGTACCGCCGCTCGTCGGCTCGGCAGGTGGCGACGTTTTTGGTTTCACGAACGCGACGGGCTGGGTCGGCGGGGCTTTTGGCGCCTCGGGTAGCCGGACGAGTGGCGGGACCGATACCCGCTTCTGTTCGCCGTCTAAGATTGCGAATTCTTCTTGGTAAGGCTGATATCCAGGCGCACGCACCACGATGGCCACCGGGCCAGCATCGACCGGGATCGCGACTTCGGCTGTGCTCGCATCGAGGTCGATCCCGTTCCGAGACACGACAAGCCCTGCGCTCGGCGTGTTCTCCGCGAGCCCGATGCTGAGCCGGGCTAGCTTGGTCTCGAGTCTTGCCGCTCGCTCGCTCGCGACTTTTTGCCGAGAGTCCCCCTCTTTTCGGGCACGTTCCATGGCGTCTCGGTAATTGCCCCACGCGCTCGCGAGGCGCCCCGCCTGTTCGTACGATTCGGCGAGGAAGAGAAGGGTACCGATCCCTGGATCAAGCTTCTGAACCTGTTCAAACTTGCCGGCCGCCTCGAGAAATTTCAGCTCCTTTTTCAGGCGCTTACCCTCTTCGAAAAGGGTCTCGGCTGCCGCTTTTTTTTCGGCGCTCAGCTGATCGGCTCGTGCCGGCGCCGCGAGCGATGTGGCGAAGAAAGCGAAGCACAAAAGAATAGAAAGGAGGCGCGCACCCATGACTATGGCACCATAGCCCGGTGTCGTGATTTACGCGAAGTCTACATGCCTCTTGTTTCTCGGCGTGCTCGCAGGCGTAGCTGACGCTGCGGGGCCTGAGGTCGCGTCGCTCGACCGCACCGTGGTGCGATGGGCCGCGCGCTCCTCGGATGGGCACGCTCAGCCGCATTTCATTGGGGCGCGGGAGCTCGCGTTCGAGTCACGGATCGAGGGCCTTTCGGAAGGCCGAGAGCTTTCGCGACCCTATTCGGACAGTCACGTGCGCACGGCGATTCAGCGCCACATCACCGAGGAGATTCTCGCCGAACTTCCGGTCGATCCGCCGCCGGCTCCGAAGGAAGTTGGCCGCTATGCCGAAGGCGCACGCATCGCGATTGAGCAGCAGGTGGGTGGTCGAGTCGCGCTGAACCTCGCCGCGAATCTGGAAGGAATCACTGCAGAAGAGCTGAACGCCATGCTGCGACGACGCGCACGCGCGAGCTATTACCTCGACAAAGTGGTCGCGCCGATGCTTCAGCCAAGTGAGGCGGAGCTGCGCGAAGTGCACCGTCACGGTGACACGCCTTTCACGGGGTCACCCTTCGTTGCGGTCGAGGACAAGGTGCGTAACTGGTACGTGTCTGTTCGATTGCGAAACGCGCTCGATAGCTACTACCGCAGCGTTCGGACCAAAGTCAGTGTCGAACTCATCGCGTGGCGTCGCTAGGCGTATCGCCAGCCTTGGAGCGAGAAGGCTGCGGCGGACGGACGCACCCTCGCAACCAGCGGGGGCGTGCGAATTATCAAGCGAACTTCTGTGACGGGAGACTAGCTTTTGGAAGCGGCATCGCGTCGGCTGACCTTGGCCGAGGATGGTTTCGCGGTGTCCGGGGCCGTGTCGGGTGCGGTTCGCTCGGGGTCGTTCGGGCCTGCTGGGTTCTCGACAACGTCTTCGTATACGTCCACGGAAGTCGCCGTCGCAGAGTGAAGGGATGGTCGTGCTAGCGCACGTCGTCCCTGTAAAAAATCAGCGAACGCGAGGAGTTGATCAAGCTCTCGATGGCCGAGGACTTCGATGATCTCGCGCATTCGTCGGCGCAGAGCATCGCCGTTGCGCGTCCGGGTAGTGCCCGGCAAGGCCGGCTGGCTCGGCGGCGCGTCCATGCCGGGTATGGTCGGGGGCGCCTGCTCACCGGCAACCTTCGCGGTACCGGGCATCAGCGTGGCGCGCTTGATCGGGTTCAGCGCGTGGTTGTTCAGCCATGCTTCGATGAAGAGTCGCAGCCGCTCGCTGCGGAAGGCGAACCACCGTTCGCGATCGGTGCCAAACGTCATCAGGGCGTCCTTGAAGCGGCGGAATGCACCTTTCCCGTCGATGGCGGCAGCGAGGTCTTGTTGCAGTCCCTTGTCCTCAACCAGCGGGATGTACCGCTCCATCCAGCGGTATTGCTCGCGCGACGTGACGGGTTCGACCCGCAGGTAGTTCGGGTCGGCTGCGATGCGCGCGTGCAGCGTTGGGTCCGCGACACCGTCCACAAGTCGGAGCACATCCCCCGTGGGGACATGCAGGTAGGAATGGACTTCGGGAGCGTTGTTCTCGAACGCGTCTTCGAGGGGTTCCCAATCGATGGGAACCTCCTTCCAGGGTTGCGTAGGCACCGCTGGTGCGGGGGGCAGGGTAGTCGCTTGGTCCATGACTAGCTCTTCTCTTTGCGCAGGAACCAGCGATGCTGGGTGGGCTTCCCGACGCAGTTAAGCGAACGCCTCGGCCCGATGACCGACGGCGAACTGAAACAAAAGGTTAAACGAAGCACGAAACAAGTTCCGACTCTAGGTTACGCCAACGCGCTCGGCGAAGGGCATAAAGCCACGGGTGGCTCGGGAGTTTTTGCTCGGTGCCGCCTCGAGAGCCGTGTTCAATCAAGGCGCGCCCGCGCGACAGCTTTTTTCCATCCGATGCGCTCCTGCTCGCGCGAAGCGTCCTTGGAGGGCTCGAAGCGACGCTCGACCGGTGCCATGCGCCGAACGTCGTCGAGGTCTGTGAACAGACCGTGCCCGACCGCCGCTAGCATCGCCGCGCCACGGGCCGTGGTTTCGAGCTCCACTGGGCGTTCGATGACGAGTCCGGCCAGCCGCGCTTGCTCGTTCATGAGAAGAGAATTTGCAGCAGCGCCACCGTCGACACGCATCCGCGCGAGTGGGCTCCCTAGATCTTCGGCCATGGCCTCCAAGAGGTCCGTGACCTCATGTGCGATCCCTTCGAGGGTTGCGCGCGCAATGTGTCCGGCTTTCGAGCCGCGCGTCAGGCCGCATAGAAGCCCGCGGGCGTCCGGATCCCAGTACGGCGCGCCGAGTCCTGCGAGCGCCGGCACGAAGTAAACTCCTTCGCTCGACGCGACGGTATGGGCCAGCGCTTCCAGTTCCTCGGCTGACTTCACGAGCCCGAGCCCGTCTCTCAGCCATTGGACCGCCGCGCCCGCGACGAACGCGCTGCCTTCAAACGCGTAAGTCACCTTCGACCCCACTTGCCAGGCGACCGTCGTGAGAAGCCCGTGCTTGCTCGTTTTTGGTGAGTTGCCGATGTTGACCAAGACGAAGGCTCCCGTACCGTACGTGCACTTCGCGTCGCCGGTCTCGAAGCACGTCTGGCCGAACAAGGCGGCTTGCTGGTCACCGGCGAGCCCCGTTATCGGCAGCCCATCCGGCAGGCCGGTAAACCCTTGGGTTCGGGCTACCAAGCCCGCCGATGCAACGATCGACGGCAGCACGCTCTGTGGGATGCCCAAGAGTGCGAGCATCGAAGGATCCCACGAAAGGGTTCCGAGGTTCATGAGCAGCGTTCGGGACGCGTTCGTCACGTCGGTTGCATGGACCGCGCCGCCGCTCAGCCGATGGATGAGAAACGAGTCCACCGTCCCGAAGGCGAGCTCCCCGCGCTCCGCCCGGGTACGCGCACCGGGAACTTCGTCGAGCAGCCAGCGCACTTTCGTGCCGCTGAAGTACGGGTCAAAAACAAGACCCGTCCGCGCGCGGGCTTCGGCCTCGTGAGGCTTTAGCGTCGCGCAGAACGAAGCCGTCCTTCGGTCCTGCCATACAATGGCCCGATGAATGGGGTCGCCGGTCGCTCGGTCCCATAGCAAGGTCGTTTCGCGCTGGTTCGCGATGCCGATGGCGGTGATGGCGGAGCTTTGAACTCCGGCGGCTCGAAGCGCGCCCACCACCGACTCGCCGACACTCGCCATGAGCTCGTCCGGGTCGTGTTCCACCCATCCGGGCTCCGGAAAATATTGTGGGAACTCGACCGTCGCTCGACCGAGAGTGCGCCCTTCGAGGTCCATCACGAGTGCGGTGGAGCCGGTCGTCCCCTGGTCGATCGCGAGAAGCAAAGCCGACGCCATGTCGGATGAGGTACTCCCGCGCTCGTTGCGCCGCCAACCTGAACATCCGCGGCCCTGTGCGTCTCAGGGACGTTTTGTGACAAACGACTTCATTTCAAATTGTGGTGCGCGGCCTGCGCGGATAAGCTCGCGCTCGCTCATGGCTCGGCTCGTTATCGATTCCCCCGAAGAGCAGCGAACCGTTGAGTTGCTCGGGCGAAATTCGCTTGGTCGCCATCCGGGGAACACGATCCAACTGCTCGACAAAATCGTGTCGAAGGAGCACTGCGTTCTCGAGCGTCGTGGGACCACCTTCGTGCTGCGTGACCTCGGAAGCCTCAACGGAACCTACGTGAACGGTACGCGCGTTCAAGGCGAGCGCGACTTAAAACACGGGGATGAACTGGCGTTGGGTCAAACGAAAGCGCGGTTCGAAGAGTGGGGCTCCGCAGCCTCAGTCCCGATGCCCGCGTTCGGGGGCGCCCAACCCTTTGCGCGTAACGAGGCGCGGCAACCCGGACCTGCGGCTAGCGGCTGGCCAGGACCCCCAAGCGGGCCGATGAGCGGCTTGACTGGAGCCACGAACCCGGCCTTGCCGCTTCCCTCGACGGCACCTTCGCGGCAGGTGCCGTCGTCGCCGGTGGGCGTCGATGAGGCGCCGCTCGCGCCGCCACGTGCCGACGGCAACTCGCTCGCGCCACCGTCGCGACGCCTGCCTCCGCCTCAACGTGCGCCGAATCGTGCGTATGCAACCGCGTTTTTACCCGCGATGCCTGCGACCAAAACGCAGGTCGAGAAGGACGATCACGGACAGGAAATCGGCACCGAAATCTCAGCGAATGAAGCCGAGTTTCGCCGTTACGATGAGATCGCTCAGAATCCTCAGCAGCTTCGAGCCGACTACGAGCGCCTCCGCTTGACGTACGAGTTGACGCGCAACATCGCGAGCGAGACCGACCTCACCAAGCTGCTCGACAAAATTTTGGAGTCGGTGTTCAAATTCACCCACGCACAGCGCGGCGTGATCTTCATGCAAGACGCCGCTGGCGAGATGCAGCCGGTTGCCAGCCATCGGCAAGATGGCGGCAAAGGTGCCATCACGGTGTCGAACACAATCATGCAAAAAGTGCTCGAGAACCGCAAGGCGGTGATCACCCACGATGCCGGACTCGACTTCGCCGCATCGAAGGGCAAGAGCATGATCTTGCACCAAATTCATTCGGCAATTGTTGCGCCGATGATCCATCACGACGAGCTATTTGGTGTGCTTTGGCTCGACAGCACCTCGTTTGCGCAATTCCAACAGAAAGACCTCGAGCTCGTCATGGCCGTCGTCAGCCAGGCCGCGATGTTCATGGAAATCAACATTCTCGGTAAGCAAAAGGAGCGCCTTTCCTGCTTTGTCTCCCCCGCCGTCGCAGAGATGGTGATCAATCGACAAGTCGAGCTGAAGCTCGGTGGCGCGCGCACCGAATGCACGGTTTACAATTCCGATATCCGCGGCTTTACGCGGATGAGCGAGAACACGTCGCCCGAAGCGATCGTCGAGATGTTGAACGCGTACTTCGAGGCGATGGTCGAAGTTATTTTCAAGTACGACGGCACCCTCGATAAGTTCATGGGGGACGGGATCATGGCGCTCTGGGGTTCGCCGGTGTTGCACGATGACGATCCGGAACGCGGTGTCGATTGCGCCCTCGAGCAGAATGAAGTCCTCGGGCGTTTCAACCGTGCTCGTCTCGCCCGTGGAGAGCCGCCGCTCGGAGTCGGCACGGCGGTTCACTCTGGACCCGTGGTGGCCGGGTACATCGGCTCACAGCGCGCGCTCAGCTATACGGTGATTGGGGACGTTGCGAACACTTCCGCCAGGCTCTGCGCTCAAGCTCTTGCTGGACAGATCGTCGTCAGCGAAGACACACGAATGAAGCTGGGTCCGAGATTCGAAGTTGAGGAACTGGCGCCCATGCGGATCCGCGGCAAAGAAAAACCCATGCGCGTTTACAACGTCGTCAGAGCCCGTCCCCTCATCGCCGTGCCAGCGGGACTGCTGGTCGATTTCAAGCGTTAGCCGGCCTGCAGGCTTCGCTGAGGCCAGTGAAGTCAATGGCGCGTGCAAGCACGGATCGACCAGGAATGAATCGCTACCCTCGTTCCGCAGCGGCATCGTGGTAAGTGGAGTCCCGCATGGCGACGTTGGTCTTGCCCTTCGAGAAACCCGTGGTCGAGTTGCTCGGGCGCGTTCAGGAGCTTGAGGCTGCGGTTCTTCTTGATCCCTCGCTCGCCCCGGAACTCGCCGCGCTTCGTGTTGAGACGGAGAACGTGGCGCGGCAGCTCTTTTCGACGCTCTCGCCGATCCAGAAGGTTCAGCTCTCGCGGCATGCGAACCGCCCTTACACGCTCGATTACGTGGGGCGTTTCATTGAAGAATGGGTTGAGCTGAAGGGCGACCGTCGCTTTGCTGAGGACGAGTCGATCGTCGCGGGTCTTGGGCGCTTTGACGGCAAAAGCGTTGTCGTTGTCGGACATCAGAAAGGCCGCGGAACGAAGGACAACGTGAAGCGAAATTTCGGAATGCCCAATCCCGAGGGCTATCGCAAGGCCACGCGGCTCTTCGAACTCGCGGATCGCTTCGGTCTACCGATCTTGACGTTCATCGATACTCCGGGGGCGTATCCGGGCATCGGTGCCGAGGAGCGCGGTCAGAGTGAAGCTATCGGTGCGTCGATCGCTGCCATGGCGCGCGCACGGGTGCCCATCATCGCCAGCGTCATCGGTGAGGGAGGCTCCGGAGGGGCCTTGGCGCTCGGGGTCGCCAATCGCGTGCTCGTGTCGGAGTTGGGCTGTTACTCGGTCATCAGCCCCGAAGGCTGCGCTGCGATCCTATGGAAAGACGCAAGTCGCGTCGAGCAGGCGGCCGAGCAGCTGAAGATCACGGCGACCGATCTGTTGCGACTCGGTGTCGTGGATGCGATTGTTGCTGAGCCGGCCGGTGGTGCTCATCAAAATTACGACGCCGCAGCGGACAAGCTTGCCGAGGCGATCCGTACCGCGCTGGCCGAGCTCGCGCCGCTCGATGCCGTGGCCATCGTCGATGATCGCTACCGTCGGTTT
>CANMZR010000009.1 GCA_947502375.1 Polyangiaceae bacterium | reverse complement strand
TGAAGAACAACACCGTCATCGCCGGGATCGACGACGTCGCTCACGACCGCCGCCACGCGCCGCTCAGCCACTCGATCGGCAAGCGCGAATGCAAGGCAGGATCTGCTTTTGCGCTTCGGTCACGCACCACTCGCGAACCCCGCGTGCGACACTCGCGCCATCCTCGTAGAGATAATCGGCGCCCGCATTGCACGTCGGATCTTCGCCTTTCACGCAGGACTCGCGCCACTCGTCGCGCTCGTTGGTGAGCCGCCGAAAGGTGCTCTTTTCTTCGCGAAGGCAATCGTTGACGGCTGCCTGTCCCTCGGCCCGGCACACGGGCGTGCACGCTTTTTCCTTCGCCTTCGCGTCCACTGCGGCGTCGAGCTCGCAGTGAGCGGACCGCACTTCGATGCGATCGGCACAAACGCCCTTTTGGTCGTCGGCCTGGCCCACGCACACGCTCCGCACACGCCGAAAGGCGCTTTGGCATTGCTGATGGTTCGGCAAGCACTCTGAGCGCCCCGCCGGACCGACGCCACGCGCGGCACGCTCCACCTCGAGGCATTCGTCGCGGTCCCGGGCACACGCGCTGGCGGCCTCCTTCGCGCTTGCATCGCAGCTACCAGCCGCACTCTTGTGCGCAGCCGTGCAGCCCTGAGCCGCCTTCGGCTTTGCGACCGGGCACGACGGCTCCTCTGCTTTCGCAGGCGCCTCGTCTTCGGCGCGCAGCCGCCCCGTGGTGCCGAGCGTGGCCATCAGGCTGGCAGCGCCAAGCAGCGCCGACGCCAAGAGCTTCCGTCGAAGAGTCACTCGATTCATGCGTGCGCCCATCCTCCTTTCGCGAGCATCTCCGAGAACCGCCGTGAGCGCGAGCGAACTTTGACGGCGGTCACAAACGGTTACAGTCAGCGCCTCAACACCGATCTGTTTACGTTATTTCGCTGCAGGCGCCTGGATGGCTAGGCACGAGAAGGGCGCATACTTCCTGCAATGCAACCGACGAGCAACAACGCCAGCCCGTTGTCTGACGTCATGGCGTTGCGATGACCATTGGAGCAGTTCGGTCCAACCATGTTGCGACGAGGGTATCCGACCGAACACGACGGCCGCGAACGATTCAATTCCGACCTCCCTGGACACGGTAGCGCTCGGTGCCCCCTTTTCGGTTACGAGGGCCGTCGGCCTCAAGGTGTTGAAGCACAAGCTGAGCGCGTATCTGCAAATCGCAGCGAGCGCCGAGCACGTGCTCGCGACCGATCGCTACACACTCATCGCCGAGCTCGGTCCGCCGCAGGGAGGCTGAAGCTCGCCGTATCCGATGCCGTGTTGATTCCGTCCCCTTAGGCGAATCGCAACCAGTCCGGTGACTTGATCGTTGATCACGGTCCCAACAATGCCGTAAAAGCAGTGTGCGGGCGCTTGAGTCCGGGAGGCGACGAACATGATTCGATTTTTGTACATATGTTTCTCATGGGTGCCAATCATCGGCTCCATTATCAAGGCCGCGTACATTGCAAGCCTCGTCGCAAAGCTCAAGGCGATGGCTCGAAACTGGACGCCGAGCAAGCCTGACCAGGGGTCGGAGACGGGGGAAGACCTTGACGAGGTTCTGACGGACGAGGCGAACCAGATGATAGACGGAGTGCTTGAGCCGCTAAACTTGGGGTTGGTCGCGACAATCGTGCGCGAGAGTGCCGTAAACGCGGTCATCAGCATCATGCGCAAACGACTCGTCGGGGGCGGCTAAGGGAAGCGAACCGGGAAAGCGGCCTGTTGCGGCACACGCGCTCGACCTAAAGGCACTCGCGACCGTCGAGGGCGAGAGCCTCGGGCGGTGCGGGCGCCCGAACGACATTCCAATGGTGGTGGTCGATAGGGTCGGCGCGGTGCGTGGCCCCGCGTTACTTCAGCGCGCCGGTCGTTGCGTCGTGGACGCAGGCGTTCGGCACGGGGTAGCCCAGTGAGCCGACCGTGGTGCACGCCTTCGCGATGCACGAAGCGGGGGGGTGTGGACGGCCAATGCACTCGTTGCCTTCGGCACAGCCGCGCCGCCGCCGCCCGTCTTGGCGCCGCCGCTGCCGCTGGCGTCCGCGGTTTGAAGGGGAGCATCGATCACGCTCTTGCCACCGCATGCGATTCCGAGAGTGAAGAGCGCCCCTACGACGCGGCACAAGCGTGATGACTATCGCATCGCATTTCGGTGTCCTGTGGGCGCCATGAAAGCGTTTCGTTGACAATAAAGCTAAAAAAACCCAAGTGGTGGGGCGGCGACCTGAGCTGGGCGGTTGGCCCAAGCGGCGCCGCGGATCAAGCTTCCTGACGGGCCGGTCGAGGACGTTCGATGGCACGGACGGGCCATCGCATTCCGTTGCGCCCCCGCCAGGTCCGACTAACGTCTGTGCGATGCGAATCAAGGACCTGCTCGGTGGCGCGAAGCCCGTCGTGTCCTTTGAGTTCTTTCCGCCAAAAACCGACGATGGCGTCGAGAAGCTCTACCGCGCGGTCGAGGCGCTGAAGCCGTGCCGACCGTCGTTCGTCTCGGTCACCTACGGTGCGGGCGGCTCGACGCGCGACCGCACACTCGAGCTTGTCGGGCGCATCAAACACGAGCTTGGCATCGAGACGATGGCGCACCTGACGTGTGTGGGGGCTTCGCAGACTCAGTTGGCGGCGACGCTCGAGAAGCTTGCGGCCGCCGGGGTCGAGAACGTCTTGGCGCTACGGGGTGACCCACCGAAGGGCGAAGCGAGCTTCCTTCCGGCCGAAGGGGGTTTTTCGCACGCGAGTCAGCTCGTCGCGTTCATACGGCGCGAGGGTTATCCTTTTTGCGTCGGGGCGGCCTGCTACCCGGAGGGCCATCCTGAAGCGCCGGACCTCACGGCGGATCTTGCGCACCTGGCTACGAAGGTCGAAGCTGGCGTCGAGTTTCTCATCTCGCAGCTGTTTTTCGATAACCAAGACTTTTTTCCATTTGTGCGCCGCGCTCGTTCGCTCGGCATTGAAGTGCCGATTCTGCCAGGGTTGATGCCCGTCACGAACGTCTCGCAAGTGCAGCGTTTTACCAAGATGTGCGGCGCCCGGATCCCGCAGGAGTTGCAGCGTCGATTGTCGATTGTCGAGCGCGATCCGGCCGCGGTGGTGGCGGCTGGCGTGTATTGGACCACGGTTCAAGCCCAACAGCTTCTCGACCACGGCGTCCCCGGTCTTCACTTTTACACGCTGAATCAGTCTTCTGCGACGCTCGCCGTGCACGCCGCATTGGGCCTTTGAAGTGGGATTTGCTCGGGTGGGTTCAGGGCGCCGGTTTCTCTTCTTTCGGCGCGGAACGTAGGGCCACGAGCGCCGCGATAACCACCAGGCTTGTGCCGCCGAGCGTCCAGCCGTTCGGTCGCTCCCCGAAAAAGACCAGCCCCCACAGCGAAGCGAAGCCGATCTGCAGGTAGCCGATGGAGGTGCCACGGCCGGCGGATGTGCGGGCGAGCCCGCGGGTCATCCAGAGTTGCCCCATGTGGGTCACGCAGCCGATAGCGAGAAGGAGAAGCCAACCCCGGGGCGAGGGCCAGGTCCACCTGGGGAGGGCAAAGAGAAACGTCGCCGGCGCTGCGACCATCGGAAAGTAGAGCGCCACCACATCGGGATGATGCGTTCGGGTGACTCGCCGAATCGTTACATACGCGCACGCGCTGAAGATGGCTCCACCGAGACCGGCGAGGACGCCCGCGCGCGCGAGGGCCAAGCTTGCGCCGAAAAGGAAGGCCGGCCGCGCCACGAGAAGGGTTCCCGTGAACCCAAGCGCGAGACCCAGGATGACCGAGACCCGGATGCGTTCCTTCAGCACGAAGGCCGCGAGCAGCGTTGTGAACAGCGGGTTCATGAAGTGAAGCACGGTGGCCTCGGCCATCGGCATGGATAGAATCGCATAGAAAAAGCACACGATCCCGCCGAGTCCGAAAACGCCGCGCAAGACGAGCAGCCGCTTCTCCTGACTTCGGAGAGAGAGCCCCTGAGCGCGAACGACCCCGTAAGAAAGCACCAGCGTCACGAGCGACCGGGCAAACATCGCCATGCCCATCGGGAGCTCGCGCCCGGCGAGCTTCACGAGTGAGCTCATGACGCTGAACCAGAAGGCCGCGCCGACGAGCAGCCACAATCCGCGTTGTTCTTCCGTCACGTGCCCGACAACAGTCGTAGCGCGCCGAGTCCATCCAAGCGAGGGTCGTTCGGCGCCCCCTCTTTTGGCGAGGGCGTCGAACGACCCTCGAGTTCGACGGATAGTGACTCGGCTACCGGTTGTTATTTGGCCCTCGATTCGAACGAATCGAGGGGCGAGCGCGCCGAGTCCATCCAAGCGACGGGTCGTTCGGCGCCCCCTCTTTTGGCGAGGGCGTCGAACGACCCTCGAGTTCGACGGATAGTGACTCGGCTACCGGTTGTTATTTGGCCCTCGATTCGAACGAATCGAGGGGTTAGGACGCGAGGTCCTGGGAGCGGTCGCGCCGAATGTGGTAGCGCTCGAGGATGCGCTGGTTGGCCTCGCGCGCTTCGACGGGATCGAGTGCGATGATGGAGTCTTCCGAGACTTGCAGCTCGATGATGCCTTTCGCCTCTTCAAGAAGCCCGACCAGGTGCTGAAGGTTCTTCGGAACGATGCCCTTACCCTGCTTTCGGGTGCCCGCGACGCTCACGCGTGCGACCGTGGTGTTGTCGAGACCCTCGAAGCCCACCGTGATGGGATCCGCCAGCACCTGCGAAAGCACGATGACCTCTTCACGCTGCTTTGTGCGCTTGCCGGCGTAATACGGATGCAAGAGCTCGGTCGGCGCCTTCTCCCACCACTCGGGCCAGGTGCGCAGATAGTCGAGCGAGAGCGGCTGAAACACGAGTCCCGCGTAAACGAAATAGCGCGGTGGTTTGTCGTATTGCCGACGTGCGACGAGTGACACGTACGGTTTCAGTTCGAGCTTGAGGTCGTGGACGCGGCCACTTCGCAAGACGCGCAAAGCGACGACGTCGCCAACGAAATGGTCGCCGAGGAGCACCTCGGAGCCGGTCCGAAAACGACCCTCGTATTGGACGGTGCCGTTGTTCGCGAGGCGATGTCCGTCGATGGCGAGAATGGCGTCACCCACCTCGATGTGTCCCCAGCACGAGCTGCCCCATTCGACGCCCACGACGAGCAGTCCGCTTTGCTTGGGACCGAGGCCGACGCGCTTTCGGAGCAGTGGATTCTCCAGCCGTTGCATCACCAGCCCGAGGCCTGGAACGGTGGCGGGCTTGCCGGCCGCGGTGCCCTCGAGAAAGCGTCGAATCAAATTCGATGGGACCATTTCGCCAATGTTTTCGGCGTCCATCAGACTTTGAAACGCGATGCCCGCCACGCGACCGTCCTTGAAGACCGGCCCGCCGCTGTTGCCTTCGTTGATCGCCGCATCGACCGTCACGGCGAGCAAGTTTCGCTGCGAGTGGCTGTACCGCTGCACCTCGATGCGCGAGACGACGCCCTCGGTGATGCTGATTTCTTCGCCGCCGATCGGATAGCCCACGACGCTGACCGCGTCCCTTAGCCGCGGCAGCGGACCGAGCCGTTCGGGCTTCACTTTGTGCATGAAGCGCGGGTCTCGAACGGTCAGCAGTGCGAGGTCGCAGTCGTGATTGATCGCCTCGACCTCGGCTATCATCTTGTCGGGCTCGGAAACCTTTTGGACCTGCAGGAAAGTCGCATCGGCGACCACGTGTGCGCCCGTCAGAATTTTTCCTTTTCCAATGATTACGCCCGAGCCGGTGCTGTGCTCCGGCGGCTCGGCTTGCCACGGACAGCGGTGATCCGGAGCCTGGCTGGTGGCGAAGATGCGAACGACCGATTGATACATCGACAAGAGGCCTTCTAGCACGGCGCATGCGGTGCGGCGGCTCGCGAAGACGTACCCCGGGCTTCGACCAGGGCCTTTCACGGCGGGAGCGCTGCGGCTCGCGTCGCCCTGCGGTTTGGCCCTTAGCGCCTGACGCCTACGACCACCCGGTGGTAAGCTCCCGAGGGTGTACGCTCGATTTGTAAGCTCTATCGCTCTTTCCGGTGTGGTTGCGTGCGTGGTCTACACCCCGGAGCTGCTGGAAAGCTCGTCCTCGTCCAGTGCCGGCGGCAGTGCCCCGACGACCAACTCGACGACCAACTCGACGACCAACTCGACGACCAACTCGACAACCAACTCGACAACCAGCTCCAGCGGCAGCGGCAATCCGTGCCCAGGAGGCGGCTGCGCTTGCGACGATGGTCAGAAAGGCTCTGCCGAGACGGACGTGGATTGCGGAGGCTCGATGTGTCCCCTTTGCGACGATGCACTTCAGTGTCTCGTCAACGCTGACTGCAAGAGTGGCAAATGCGCTGGCTCCTGTCAGGCATCGTCCTGCTCGGACAAGGTGAAAAACGGCGATGAGACGGCGCTTGATTGCGGTGGCAGCTGCCTCACCGATTGCGACGAAGGCGCCGCTTGTGCGACGGGCGCCGACTGCAAGAGTGGTGTCTGCAAGACTGCGGTCTGTCAGCCCCCGGGCTGTGGAGATGGCGTCATCAATGGCGGAGAGGCTTGCGACGACGCCAACAAAGACCCGTTCGACGCGTGCTCCAGCACCTGCCAGTCCCCTGCCGGGCACCTGCTCCTCAGTGAATTCGTTGTCACAACGGATCCGACCGAGTTCATCGAGATTTACAATCCGACGGCGACGCCGATCGACCTCACGAATTATTGGTTCGCGGATTACGCGACTTACTACCAAGTCACGACGAGCAAAGCACCCGTCGCGACCGACTTCGTGGCGCGCTTTCCACCTGGTAAAACGCTGGGCGCCCATGCATTTGCGACGATTTCACTCCATACGGCAACCGACTTCAAGACCGCCTACGGCAGTTTCCCGAGCTACGACTTCTCGACCGCGGACACGAACGCGCCGACGATGGGTGGCACGCTCGGTTCTTCGGCGGGTCTGACCAACACGGGTGAGATGTTGATGCTTTTCTATTGGGATGGCGTGACCGCCACGGTGAAAGATGTCGATTACCTCGTGTACGGCAGCACCAGTGACAAGGTCGACAAGACCCTCGTGCCGGGTTACCTGCCCGACACGCCGGTCGGGAACCAAATCGCGATGAGCGCTCCCGGGAGTGGCAAGTCGATGCATCGCTGTCCGACCAGCGAGGACGGCGAGACGATGAAGGATGGAAACGGAATCATCGGGCACGACGAAACGAGCGAGAGCAGTCTCAAGTCGTGGCAAGTTTCGGCCAAGCCATCGCCTGGCGGGCCGCCGGCTACGGGCGTCTGTCCGTAACGTCGGCTCGGGCGGCGCTACCCAGCTCCAAGGACGTTCGTTCGCCGGCGAGCCCCAGCGCGGAGTGCGGCTCGCTCAACGTGCTCCGCGAGCGATCGGCCTGTCCGATAGGCCTTAGGTCCAAGGCCGGAGTTTGTTGCGTTTTGAAACCCGAACGCCAAAACGCCGCGCCATCGAAAGGATGACACGGCGTTTTGAGCTTGATGGCCGAGTCCAGACTCAGCGCATCGACCAGACTCAGCGCTTCGAGTACTGGAACTTCTTCCGTGCGCCCGGCTGACCGTACTTTTTGCGCTCCTTCTTGCGCGAGTCGCGCGTGAGGAACCCCGCACGCTTCAGCGTGGTGCGAAGGTCTTGGCTCGTCGCCGCAAGTGCGCGAGCGACGCCGTGTCGAATCGCCTCAGCTTGCGCCGAATGGCCACCGCCCGAGACACGCGCCGTCACGTCGAACTTCTCGCCGAACTCGAGGATTTCGAGGGACTGACGCATCACCATGCGGGACGTC
Organism: Polyangiaceae bacterium; assembly: GCA_947502375.1. Classification (GTDB taxonomy): domain Bacteria; phylum Myxococcota_A; class Polyangia; order Polyangiales; family Polyangiaceae; genus SYFR01. The sequence continues at coordinate 17,809 of CANMZR010000009.1, read as the reverse complement.
TCACGCTCGAAGTAGGTCTCGGCAGTATGGTCGTTGACCATGAACTTACCGGAACCAGGCTTCACATAAACACGAGCCACGGCGGTCTTCCGACGTCCGGTCGCGTACAACTTTTCCGATTGGGCTTCAGCCATGAGTCACTTGACCTCGAGTACTTTCGGTTGCTGCGCACTGTGCTCATGGCTCGGTCCACCGTACACCTTGAGCTTCTTGATGATCTTGCGGCCGAGTGGGCCCTTCGGGATCATTCCCCAGACTGCCTTACGGACCGGCAACTCAGGCTCGTTTGCGACTAGAAAGTCGTACCCGAGGGTCTTGATGCCGCCCGGGTAGCCCGAGTGCGTGTAGTACTTCTTTTGCTCAAGCTTCCGGCCGGTGAGCTTCACCTTCGACGCGTTGACGACGATGACGAAGTCTCCGGTGTCGACGTGCGGCGTGAAGATGGGCTTGTCTTTACCTCGAAGCTTGTCGGCAATGAGGGTGGCCAAACGGCCGAGTGGTTGGTCGGTGGCGTCAACCACCCACCAATCACGCTGGTCTTGCGACTCTTCGGGTTTGGCTGAAAACGTTCTGCGGTGCGGATTCATGGGTGGTCCAGAAAAGGGGTGGTTGTCTTAGTTTTGCCAGGGGGGATTGTCAATCATTTCCTCTGGAGCCATTTTGGGCGGCGCGCCAGAGGCTCGGGAGCCGCGGGGCAATCGAGGTTTTTTCGGTTCAGGCCATCCGCCGAATCCAAGCCGTGAGGAGGCTCGCGAAGCGGTCCCGTGCTTCGCGTGCCGTTTCTTCGACTTCGCCGTGATTGAGCAGCGAGCCGGAGATGCCAGCGGCCAGATTGGTGATGCAGGAAATGGCAGCCGCGCGGACTCCTGCGTGGCGCAGCGCGATGACTTCGTACGCGGTGCTCATGCCAACGGCGTCGGCACCGATCGTGCGGAGCATGTGAATCTCCGCCGGTGTTTCGTACGAGGGTCCGAGCATGGCTGCGTAGACGCCGTCCATCAACGGCACCCCGACCTCACGCGCGGCCTCGTGCGCGAGCGCCCCGAGTTCGCGATCGTAGGCACGCGTCATGTCGGGGAAGCGCGGACCGAAGGAGGCTTCGTTCGGCCCGACGAGCGGGTTTTTTCCCGTGAGGTTCAAGTGGTCGCTTATCAACATCAGCGTTCCAGGCTTGAAGGAGGGTCGAATGCCACCGGCCGCGTTCGTCAAAAGTACGATGCCACAGCCGAGCTTCGCGAGAAGCCGAACTCCGAACACCACCGTGTCTGCTTCGTGGCCTTCGTAGCTGTGGCTGCGGCCCTGAAGGCACGCCACGGGTACCCCGGCAACGTGCCCAAGACAGAGCGCCCCCGCATGACCCGACACGCCGGGGGTCGGCAGGTGGGGGATCTCTGCGAACGGCACCTTGACCACGCCGTCGAGGCCATCGCCGAACGCGCCGAGCCCGGAGCCGAGGACAAGCCCGACGCGCGGAACGAAGCTCGACACGGCACGGATCCCCTTCAAGGCCTCATCGAGTCGCTGCGAAAGAGGTGGCATGGGGGCGCATGGTGGGTGCTGGCAGAACCCACGTCAAGACCTGCCTTCGTCAGGCTGTTCCCAAACGCCGGCGAGTTGTGCTAAGTACAGCGTCCTTTTCACGCCGAGGATTCCATGGCCACCAAGCTTGAGACGTTTCTGACCACCAAAAAGATTGACCGTCGCCGCGTCGTTGCCGCGTCTAACGAGCTCGAGAAGCTTCGCCCGGAAGACCGCGCGGTGAAGCTCGCGCAGCGTCAGGCCCGCAAAAAAGACGAAAAAAAGGCGCCCGGTTCCGCGAAGCCCCGCTCGGGGAAAGCGCTCTCCGCGGCGACCTTCGATCGCGCCTTCATCGGAACGGCGCTCTCGGGTCCCACGAAGCAGCGAATGCTGCGCGCCGTGAACCACATTCTCGAGCAGCGCAAGGAGCCCGTCGTCGCGCTTTTTGACCTGTTCGATGCGCCGCTCAAAGCCGCCAGCTGAGCTTGCGGCCCTCCAGCGTTCCGTCACGCAGGTGTCGGCGCGTGTCGGGAAGTTTGTGAGGCGTGTCGGTTGAATGGCGACATTATCCTCCCAATCGGGTTGACCGAAGTTGGCCCGCGGCTCTCATTTGCGCGAGCACGGATGGATGGTGTTCTTCGCTGTCACTGTCGTTCTGGTGCTTGTCACGTCTGATCTTGTCGGCGCCCGTCTCCGGCGTTCGGGGGGCTGAATGCCCTCGGCGTCACAGTAAGTTTATTTGAATGGATGGGGAGGGGGTTGCAACCATTTCGGAGTGCCTCTGCTCGCTTCGACTGCCCGTGCCCGCGTGGAAGGGCCAGGCGGAGCGCAGCCGTTGCGGCTCGTCGTGGGTCTTGGTGGCGCTTCTGCTCGAGAGAATGGCTCCGGCGAGACGAAGGTGCTGATGGTGAACGAGGACGTCGAGCCGTTGGTTCAACTCGCTCAACGAGGCGATATGGCTGCGTTCTCGCAGCTTTTTCGCAAGCACTCCTCGCTCGTCACGGCGCTCGTCTATCGAATGCTCGGACGCTCGCCTGACATCGAGGACGTTGTCCAAGAGGTGTTCATTCAGGTCCACCGCAGCCTCGGGGAATTTCGTGGGCAAGCGAAGTTCTCGACGTGGCTGCACCGCGTGGCCGTGAATGTGGTGCTGATGCATCGGCGTCGCGCGAAAAGTCGCCCCGTTTTCGCGGCGGAGGATGCAGCGGGAGAGGCTCCAGATTCGAGCTTGGGGCCGGAACAGAATGTTGCGCGGCAGCGACGAGTCGATGCGTTCTATCGCTTGCTCGACAAGTTGAGCGACAAAAAACGCGAGGTTTTTGTGTTGCATGAGCTGGAGGGCATGTCGGCGATCCAAATTGCGAGTGCGACCCACTCGCCGGTTCTCACCGTGCGCACGCGTCTTTTTTACGCCCGTAAGGAGCTCGCCGACTTGATGCGCGACGAGCCCGTGCTGCTAGCCCTCGTGGCTGAAGGTGAGACGCGATGAGCGGGTGGCGGGGCACGCAAAGACGGGGCCGGCAGCAGCCGAAGCGGCCCGCTTCGTTGAAGGGATGCAGGAGCCATGAGTGACGTTTCGGATGCCGACGCGCGCGTCTTGCGGCTTCTTATCAACGAAGTGCGAGCGTCGAGCCCGCCTCCCGTCGATTGGGACGCGCTCGAGCGGCGCACGCTCGCGACCATCGATGCGCAAGGCGTGAGTTCTCAGGGCGCTCGTTGGGCTGCTCCAAAAGGGTTCGCCGGCGCGCTGGGTTTCGCGGTCGCCGCAGCGGCGCTCGTCCTCATCATTCAGGGCCAGCGGGTGACGGATGGCTCCTCCTCTTCGAGCAGTTCCGCCGCCATCGACCTCGCGACATTCCCAAAGCTCCGCACCGGGAGGGTCCTCGCTTCGGCCATCGCCCCGGGGGCCCGCGTCGTCACGACGACGGGGAGTGTGCCGTTCGAGTGGCCCGGCGTCGCGGTCTGGGAACTCGGTCCGCGCACGAGCGCCGTCATGACGCGCGAAGGAGGCGCGCCGACGGTTGTTCTGGAACACGGCTCGGTGCGGGTTCAAGCCGTTTCCAGACGGGTTGCCGGGCCGCCGATCGAGTCCTTCGTGGTCGAAGCTGCCGGCGTGCGCGTTGCGGTGCATGGAACCGCGTTTTCCGTGGAAATAAGCGGAGATCGCGTGCTCGTGGAGGTCAGCGAAGGTGCGGTTTCGGTCGGTTCCTCGAGCCGAAGTTCTGTGCCGACGGACGTCATCCTCGAGGGGCCCGCTCGCGCCGCGTTTTCGAGTCACGGTGCCGGTTTCGCAGCGCACCTCGATGGGTCCGCAGTCCTCGACGCGAAAGAAAACATCGCCGGCGTTTTTGCACTCGGCCCCCCAGCTCATCGAGGCGACGCTCCGAACTCGGTTCCTTCGATTCACGACGGCACGCAGGTGGTGGTCGCGTCGAGCTCGCCCGCTGCGGCGGTTTTCGTCGTGAAAACGGATGCTAGCGGAGCCGTTGACCCCGGCGTCGCGGCCCCACGAGAGCCTGAGCCGATGACGTTGGCTGCTGTCCGGAGGGACCTTCTTGCGTGCGTGGCCAAGGAGCTGAAGGGTGCGGCTCCTTCGCTCAGCGTCACCGTCTCGACCGACGTGCACTTGCGCCTCGACGACGACCGGCGGGTAACGAGCGTGAGCTTCACGCCCCCGCTGCGAGGTGAGTTGCAGGCCGGTTGCGCCGCACTGCTACTCGGTCGCGTGCTCGAAAAAACGGCTCAATTGCCCAGCATCCATCTCGAATTCGCGCCTCGCTGAGCGAAGGGCCCGGGGAAGCGTGCGCGCGCCTCGACGCGGCAAGCTCCGATCAGGATCGCTTCTGTTCACGCCGGTGGTAACCTTCGACTCGTTGGTGACAAAGTCCATACCCACAGGTTTTTCGCGCCATTTTCGCGGCTGGCAGCCGGGATTGCTCCTGCTCCTGATCGCAGGCGGTGCCATTTTGCTGGTGACTCCGCGCGCCGTTGAGCCCGTTGATTATCCGGAACCCCACATTGACATGGCTGCGCTCGAGCGTGGGATGGCCGAGGATGATGCCCTCGCTCGCGAAGCGTCGCGCGTTGAGCTCGATGTGGACGTCCGTGCACTCGGTCGCGAACTCCGAGACTACAACTTGGCCGCCGTGAAAGCCGAGGAAGACGAGGCCCTCGCTCGTGATGAATTCGCCCGCGCTCGCGCACGCGTCAGCGCGGCGGCGCTGAAGGTTGGCCTGTTCGGCGAACAACTTCGGGAGCTTCGCGCCTACCAGCTGGCTCGCTTTCTCGAGGAGCTCCGAGCCTGGCAAGCGACGGGCGATGCCTCCGATGAACTGCGCGCGATGTCAGGCGATTTCATCGATACGCTCAATCGCAATCGATGGTGTTGGCCCGGGAGCCGCGAGCTCGTGCCCGGCGAACGAGAACTCCGCGTTTTGTTCAAAAAACGCTGGAATAGTCTCGTCGGCGCTCAGGGCGACGTGCTTGCGCTGACGCTGGATGAGGAACGTGTGCGGCTCGGATTCTTGTTGTTGCACCCGTTCATTCACAACGAGCCGGCGGCTCGCGGAATCACCGAGCGAAGCGCGCTCGAGCGGCTGACCGCCGCGTCCAGGATGCAGATGATAGAAAAGCTTGCCGTGCTCGACCCCGCTTACCCAGCGGAACTGGCTCGTAGCGTCGTCTTCTACCGCACCGGTCAATTTCAGCCCGCCACGCAGGCGCTGCGCAAACACCTCGAAGCCCATCCCAACGGACCGTACGCGCTGCGGGCCCGCAACTATCTCAAAGCCGCCCTCGATCAGACGGTCACGCCACTTCTGTAGCTGGCTGCTGACAGCCGAGAGCACCAGTGCTACCTCGGGGCTCGATGCCACGGCGGGAAGATCTCAAGCGGATCGCGGTGATCGGCTCCGGGCCGATCGTCATCGGCCAAGCGTGCGAGTTCGATTATTCCGGCACGCAAGGGGCCAAGGCGCTTCGGGAGGAAGGCTACGAGGTCGTCCTCGTCAATTCGAACCCGGCCACGATCATGACCGATCCCGAGCTGGCCGAGCGAACCTACATCGAGCCGCTCGAACCTCGCACCCTCCGAGCGATTCTCGAACGCGAGCGGCCAGATGCGCTGCTGCCGACGCTCGGTGGCCAAACGGCACTGAATCTCGCACTGGCCTTGGCTGAGGATGGCACGTTGGCTGAGCTCGGCATCGAGCTCATCGGGGCCAAGCCGGCGTCGATCGCCAAGGCGGAGAGTCGCCGTCAGTTTCGGGAGGCGATGACCAAAATCGGCCTCGAGACGCCTCGGGGTGGCTATGCGCTTTCCTACGAGGAAGCCCGCGCGATTGTGGAAGGCTCGGAGGGTCGTCCGGGCACCGGTTATCCCGCGATCGTCCGCGCATCGTTCACCCTCGGCGGCATGGGCGGCGGGATTGCCGAGAAGCCGCAGGACCTCGAGCGGGTCGTCAATTGGGCGCTCAGCCAGTCGTCGCGGAGCCGCATCCTCGTGGAGGAGAGCCTGCTCGGCTGGAAGGAATTCGAGCTCGAGGTGATGCGTGACCGGGCGGATAATTTCATCGTGGTCTGCTCGATCGAGAACATCGACCCGATGGGTGTTCACACGGGTGATTCCGTCACCGTTGCACCCGCGCTCACCTTGACGGACCGCGAATACCAGCGGCTCCGTGACGCGGCGCGAATGGTCATCACTGAAATAGGCGTCGAGACCGGCGGGGCCAACGTGCAGTTCGCCATCAATCCCGCGGACGGTCGTCTCATCGTCATCGAGATGAACCCGCGGGTCTCTCGGTCGAGTGCCCTCGCCTCGAAGGCCACGGGCTATCCGATAGCGAAGATAAGCGCGAAGCTCTCGGTCGGCTACACGCTCGACGAGCTGAAGAACGACATCACCGGCACCAGCGCCGCGTTCGAGCCGACCATCGATTACGTCGTCGTGAAATGGCCGCGCTTTTCGTTTGAGAAGTTTCCCGGTGCGGACGTCCGCCTGGGCACGCAAATGAAGAGCGTTGGCGAAGCGATGAGCATCGGACGCACGTTCGTCGAGGCGCTGGAAAAGGCCGCGCGTTCGCTCGAGACAGGGCACGATGGCTTAGGTTCGCTCATCGGCCGCGTCGATTACCGAAAGCTGGCTCACGATCCGAACGCGACGCGCGACATGCTGATGGATGCCCCGAATGAGCCTGTGGCACCCACGGATCGGCCACCGCCGAGTCAGCCTGAGCTTGCCAGCATGCTCCGAAAACTCGTCCCGGTGCCGCTCGGCGATCGGCTTTTCTTTGTGGCGGATGCCTTGCGCTTGGGTGTCTCGGTCAACGAGCTGAATGAGCTGACGAGCATCGATCGATGGTTCCTCGGGCAGCTCGAACGGTTGGTCATCGAAGAGCGCCGCATCACGGCCCTCGGCCTTCAGGCACTCGAAGCCGGCTCCCTTCGTGCCTCGAAGCGGATGGGTCTCGCGGATGCGCGGATCGCCCGTTTGCTTGGCGTTCCGGAGTCCGAAGTGGCCGCTGCACGCGGGCGCCACGGGCTCCATCCGACCTTCTACAACGTGGATTCGTGCGCCGCCGAGTTCAAGGCGACGACCCCCTATATGTACTCGACCTACGACGGTCCGGGCGGCGCCGAGATTCCGCCTCGCGATCGTAAAAAGGTCATCATCTTGGGAGGCGGCCCGAACCGCATCGGTCAAGGTATCGAGTTCGACTACTGCTGTGTTCACGCGTCGGTGGCGCTGCGCGAAGTGGGCATCGAGACCGTCATGGTCAACTGCAACCCGGAGACGGTCTCGACCGATTACGACACCTCCGACCGCCTCTACTTTGAGCCGCTTCGGTTTGAAGATGTGCTCGCTATCTGCCGTGAGGAGCAGAAGAGCGGAGACCTTCTCGGGGTCATCGTTCAATACGGCGGCCAGACGCCACTCAAGCTCGCGGTGCCGCTTGCAAATGCCGGGATAAAGCTCCTCGGAACGAGCGCGGACGCGATCGACCGCGCCGAAGATCGGCAGCGTTTCGACGAGTTGTTGACGAAGCTGAATCTGCGCCGGCCTTGGGGGGGTATTGCCTCTTCGGCGGAAGAGGCACGCGCCATCGCGGCGAACATCCGCTACCCCGTGCTCGTACGTCCTTCGTACGTGCTCGGTGGTCGCGCCATGATGATCTGCGACGACGAACATGACCTCAACACTTACGTGCACGTGGCGGTCGAGGCCGCCCGGGAAGCCGGTAGCCATCGCATTCTCGTCGACAAGTACATCAGCGACGCGGTCGAAGTCGATGTTGACGCCGTGTGCGATGGCCATGACGTCGTCATCGGTGGCGTGATGCAGCATATCGAGGAGGCGGGAATTCACTCCGGTGACTCGGCGTGCGTGTTGCCGCCTCATTCCCTCTCGGCGGCGCTCACCGCGTCGATCGAGGAGCAAACGCGCCAGCTCGCACTCGAGCTTGGGGTCGTGGGCTTGATGAACGTGCAGTTCGCGGTGAAGGGCAACGACGTCTACGTTCTGGAGGTGAATCCGCGGGCAGCGCGAACGGTGCCCTTCGTGTCGAAGGCAACGGGTCGCCCCCTCGCCAAGATCGCCGCGAGGGTGATGGCCGGGGAGTCGCTCCGGTCGCTCGGTGTGAAAGACTTCGCGGTGCCGACTCACGTGGCCGTGAAAGAATCGGTCTTTCCGTTCATCAAGTTTCCCGGCGTCGACACGCAGCTCGGTCCGGAGATGCGCTCAACGGGTGAGGTCATGGGGATCGCCAAGACCTTCGCGCGGGCGTACGGAAAGGCCCTCTGCGCGGCGGGCGTGCGACTGCCTCGCTCCGGTCGGGCGTTCATCAGCGTCCACGATAAAGACAAGCCCGCGGCCTGCGTGATAGCGCGCCGCTTGAGGGCGCTCGGGTTCACCTTGGTCGCGACGGACGGTACGGCGAAAGCGTTCGAGCGAGCTCGTATCCCCGTCGATCGCATCAACAAGGTCGGGGAGGCTTCACCCCATGCGGTCGATTGGCTGAAGGCTCGCAGCGTTCAGCTCGTCGTCAACACGACGAGTGGTGCGCGCTCGGTGCGCGATAGCTATTCGATCCGCCGTCATTCGTTGCAACTTGGCGTTCCGTACTTCACGACGATGAGCGCTGCACTCGCCGGGATCGAGTACCTCGAAGCTGTCGACGAGGCCGCGCCCGACGAGCTGCCACGGGTGCGTAGCATTCAAGAGTGGCTTGCGGAGTGACGCGCGCATGACGACAGAGTCGCTGGCCGCGAGGGGTGACGCGGTCCGGATCGACTACGCCGATGGTCGGCACGACCCCAGTCTTTGGATGAAGGCCCATGGGGTTTCGCGTGAGGCGGCCGAGCTCCATGCGACCTCGGATGTCATCGACCTGCATCTCGATTCGTTCATCTGGAATCGAATCTTCGGATACGATCTCACGAAGCGTCACGGCCGCGGCATTCTCGGCGCGCGCTTCATGAGTCAGTGCGACTTTCCGCGCGCGCTCGAAGCGGGACTCACGGGCGCGACTTGGGTCATCACCACCAACCCGCTCCGTACGGCTCGGGGGCGCAGTGCGGCTTTCGTGCGCAACGTCGCTCGGCTGCGCGGACTCATCGAGGCGGTACCCGAGCAACTGGTGCTCGTTCGAAATGCCAGCGTATACCGGGCTGCGCGTGCGGCTGGGAAGCACGGCGCATTTCTTGGGATCCAGGGAGGTAACGCCCTCGACGAAAACCTCGACGCGCTCGACCTCATTCCCGATGACGTCATTCTGCGCATCACGCTCGTTCATCTCATGTCGTCAAAGCTGGGCGTGACGAGCGCACCCGTGAAGGTGAGGGGCGGTGGTCTCTCGACGTTTGGACGGGACTACGTGCGCCGTCTCAACGAAAAGCGAATCTTCGTCGATCTCGCTCACATCAACCGTGAAGGGTTTTTCGATGCGGTTGCCGTCCACGATCCGAGCTTGCCGCTGCTCGTGACTCACACCGGCGTGTCGGGCGTGTACCCACACTGGCGCAATCTCGACGACGAGCAACTCCGTGCGATAGCGAACAGTGGCGGCACTGTCGGCGTCATGTACCAGGCGAGCTTTCTTGGAAAGGGCGCGGCTGGAAGGAGCGTTGACGCGGTGCTCGCTCATCTCGAGCACATCATTCAGACGGTGGGTGAGGACCACGCTTCCTTGGGAAGTGACTGGGATGGAGCCATCGTCGCTCCGCCGGATATCGCGACCTGCTTGGAGCAGCCGGTGCTGGTGCAGCGGATGCTCGATAGAGGCTGGAAGCCGGAGCGGATAAAGAAGGTTTTGGCAGGTAATTTCCTGCGCGTTGTGGCGCTCTTGCGCGGCTGATACCGGCACGGTCGCGTCAAGAACTGGCGTTCGAGTGATATTGACTCGGCCACCTGCTGTTATTCTCGCCTCGATTCTAACGAATCGAGAGGCTAGACCCTCGCCGAAAAGGCCCTAACCTCACTGGCTCTTGCAAATTGCCAACGCGGGGGACCCTCGCCCAAAAGCGTCGCGAGCGACGAATCCCTAGGCATTTTTATTGAGTGACGCGCGCGAGCGATAGGCACTTCCTGTGCCTTCCGCGAACCCGACCGACGGGATTTGGCGCGCAGCAGCTTTTCGGCGAGGGTCAGGCTAGGAGCGCGCGTCTTTCCAGCCGACCCATTCGGGCCCACTCGCTCCATGCTCGCGCTTCCAGATAGGCACCCGAGCCTTGACCCGATCGATGAGCTCGCGGCAAACGACAAACGCTTGCTCTCGATGAGCGGCGCTCACCGCGGACACCACAGCGGCGTCGCCGATGGCGAGCGAACCGACTCGGTGAACGCATGCGACCCGTGCGCCAGGAAATTCCGCCTCGAGCTCGTTCGCTATCGCGAGCAACTCGGTCTCGGCCATGCGCTGGTAGGCGTGGTACTCGAGCTTCGTGACGGTGAATCCCGCACTGTGGTTGCGCACGGTGCCGATGAACGTCACGATCGCCCCGGCTCCTTCGTGCGAGACCGCGAGGACCGCTTCGTCGAGCGACAGGGGTGTTGCACGGACGCCGGTGAGACTCATGCGTCGTCTTCGCGGCGGTAGTTGCCCGACCGACCACCGTCTTTTTCGAGCAGCACCACCTGCTCGATGGCGATGCCACGCTCGATGCCTTTCAGCATGTCGTAGATGGTGAGCGCGGCCACGCTCGCTGCAACCATCGCCTCCATCTCGACCCCCGTGCGCTCTCGAGTCTCCGTCGTCGCAAGAATCGTCACGAGCCCGGCGGGTGCGTCGACCGAGAGGTCGAGAGCCACATGGGTCAGGGCGATCGGATGGCACAGGGGGATAAGGTCGCTCGTGCGTTTTGAGCCAACAATCCCCGCAATGCGAGCGCACGCGCCCACGTCCCCTTTCGGGCTGCCTCGTTCGAGGATGAGTTGCGCGGTCTCGGGCCGCATCCTCAGGCGTGCCCGGGCCACCGCTCGGCGCTGCGTCACGGATTTCGCGCCGACGTCCACCATGTGTGCCGCGCCTTTGGCGTCGAGGTGCGTGAGCCGCGGGCCACCGCCGACGAGCTCGTCGTAGGCGCCCGCGAGCCGCTCGGGATCCCCGCGCTTGGCCAGGTGGCTGAGCGCAAACCGGGCCAACATCGAGAGCCCGGGCCAGACGCTTCCGAGCTTGCGGTTGGGGAGTAGCAGACGGGCGGCCTCCGGATCCAACGGCTCGAGCGTCGCCACATCGAGAGCTACGATGGGGGTCGCGGCGGGGACGGCGTTTCGAACCAGCTCGTTCACCGCGTCGACGTCGACGTGCTCCCGCGTCCCCTCGGAGACGAGCACTCGCCGGTTCGCCTCCGAGAGCGAGGTCCACCCAGCGAGCGACAATTTTAACCCACACACGTCGAGCGCGAGCCGCGCCGCTAGCGGCAAGAGCGTCAACGCAGCCCCTGGCGTCTCGAAGGCGAACACCCCATCGATCATGGGGCTATCCGCCTGCCACCGGCGGGATGAGAGCGACTTCGTCACCCGGCAGCACCCGCTCATCCCCCGCAGCGTACTGACCGTTCACGGCGACTCGGATGCTCGAGCGATGCGCCGTCAGGCCCGTGAAACGCTGGCACATGGCGTCAACGAATTCGGTCACGGTGCACGCGGTGGCGAGGGGCCAATCGAACTCTGCCGCGCCGACTATCTCTTGTGCCCCTGCAAATGCAAGCACCTTCAAAGGCCGGGGCATGCCGCCATCCTACCACCAATTTATTTTCATGAGGGGCTTCCACATCCCTGGCGCGTTGGTAATCTTCGGCTGGATTTCATGGTTGCGGCGAAGGTCTCAGGTTTGGCAGTTGGCTCGGTGCTGGCGGGCCGGTATCAAGTTCGTCGCGAGCTTGGTCGCGGCGGGATGGGATTTGTGTACCTTTGCCGCGACCTCGCCCTCGATGAACGCGTCGCATTGAAATTAATGCCGCGCAACGCGGAGGACGCCGAAGGGAGTGGAGCCGGCGGTGCTGACACAAAGGCACGACGCAAGGCTCGTCAAGACGACGCGTGGTTTTTCTTCGAGGAAGCCCGCGCACTCGCCGGTCTATCGCACCCGACGATCGTGCGAGCGCGAGATTACGGGCTTCTGGCGGATGGCGCGCCTTACATCGTCATGGACGTCGTTCCAGGTCGCTCGCTCCACGAGTGGATTTACCGCGCCAAGACCGAAGGCGCGCTCCCGTGGCCCGTGGTTTGGAGCACGATTGATCAGGTCCTTGCCGGTCTTGCACACTCGCATTCGCGCGGTGTCATTCACGGTGATCTGAAGCCGTCGAACGTGCTGCTCGACCGCTCTCAAGGAGACGACCGCTGTCGCGCTTTTTTGCTCGACCTCGGCCTCGCCTGGCTTACCCGTGATCTCGTGGACCATCGCCTCGATGGTTCGCGTGAGGTTGCGCCCACGGTTCGTTACGGTGCCGGAACGCCGGGGTGGATGGCCCCCGAGCAGATCCGAATGGCGACGCCGCACGTCGGTCCCGCGACGGATTTGTATCCGCTAGGTTGCTTGCTTCACACCCTTCTCACCGGCGAAGAACCGTTTGACGGAACGAACGACGAGCTGCTCGAACACCATAAGAACTCGCCAGCTCCTCCGGTGCCGCTTGGACCTGGTGTGCCGGCTGGGGTCGAGGGGTTCGTCCATCGGCTCATGGAAAAGTGGCCCTGGAATCGCTACGAGTTCGCGGCCGACGCGCGCCGTGCATGGGCCGAGTTTCGACCGATTGGCGTGTCGCGGACGGTGCCACCTGTCGGAGGTTCGGTGCGGCCAGAGGTCGTGGGGAGCGGGCAAAGTTTGCTGAGCGACGTCGGCGCTGAAGGGGAGGGGGGCTCCGATGCGACCGGCGCGCCAGCCGTCTCGACGCCGGGGCTCCTCGGAATTCGCCCGAGCCCGATGGTCGCCCGCGCCGAAGAGCGCCGCGAGCTCATCGAAATGGCCCGTGAGATGAGTGAGAGCACGGAGCCTCGCCATCGCTTTGTGCTCCTTGCTGGGTCGGCCGGGGTGGGGAAAAGCCGCCTCGCCGAGTGGCTTTGTCAAGAGGTCCACGAGCAAGCGTTCATGCGGCCTTTTCGAGCGAAGTATCGAAAGATCGCCGCTCCCCTTGATGGCGTCGTCGGCGCGCTGGTGCAGCACTATCGGCTCGAAAAAGCGAAACGGGCCACAGTTGAGAAGGTGCTGATGAATCTGTGGCGAGTTTCGCCAACGGACGACGAGGAACTCACCTGGGTGGCCGGTGCGGCGGCTTGGTTGTGTCGCGTGAAGGAAGATGCCGAAGTCCTCGGTCCGACCAAGAAACGGTTTGTGCTCGACCGACCCGAGTTGAAATGGCTCGTCATCCGCAAGACCCTGGAGAAAACATTCTCTGGTAAGCCGATGCTTTTCTGGCTCGACGATTTGCATCGCGCGCCGGCCGATACGTTTGCGCGGCTCGCACGCATCAAACGTGACTTGAAGCACGTGCCCATCCTGTTCGTCGCCACCATGCGCAACGAAGATGTTGCCAATGACCCCACGGCCTGCGCCCGCATCGACCTGTTGCTCGAGGAGTTCGGCGGTCGTCGGATGGGGATTGAGCCGCTCGATTTGCGAGAGACCGAAAGCTTGCTCCGGGACACGCTGCCGCTCAGCCCAGCGGCGCTCTCGGTGGCCGCGAAACGCGCGAAGGGCAACCCTCTTTTTGCGCTGCAGCTCTTGCATTCGTGGGCGATGAGCGGAGCGCTCACTCAGCGCGCCGACGGTGCCTACGACGCGAGCGAGGATGCACTGAACCGCACGGCACAGACGACGGCCGAGCTCTGGGAAGAGCGGTTGAGTGCGCTGCCTTTGGAGCTGCGCCCGGCGGCGTTTGCGGCGTCCGCTCTCGGGGGTGACATTCGCCGCGACGTCTTGCGGGCGCTCCTGACGGAGCTTGGTCTCGATGCAACGCGCGCGTTGAGCGCGATGAAGCGAGCGCAGCTGCTCTTGTTGTCGGGAACCGAGCAATTGCAGTGGCCGCATGCGCTTTTGCAAGAATATTTGCTCCAGCAGTTGTTGGAGCAGCCCGATGCTCGCCGCGTGTTTTTGACCGCCTCCAACGCGCTGTCGCTTCACCCCGCGGCCTCGAGTGGACGCATCGTTCGGCACCGCGCTACCAATCTCGAGAGGGCGGGCGAGCTTGAACAAGCGGCGACGCTCTTGCACGGTTACGTCGCCGGCTCGTGGAGCCAGGTGCGCGATGCAACCGCCACCCTACGTGACTTGTCGCTGCTCGATGACAAACTGACGGGTGTGCACCTCGCCCATCAGCTTCGGTGGCGCGCCGAGGCCTCACGTCACTCGGGTTCTCTTGAAGAAGCCCGTCGCGAAGCCGAGATCGCTCGGCGCACATTTCGCGACTACGGAGACGACGTCAACGAGGCGCAGTGTCTTCGCCTCCTTGGGCACATCGCCTCCGACCTCGGAGCATCGGCGCAAGGTCGACGCCTCGTGACTCGTGCGCACTCTTACTTCAAGAAGCACGACCACTTTGCCGGTCAGGCACAGTGCGAGGTGCTGATAGGTGAGATCGACTACTTGCTCGGTGATCACGCGAGCGGTCTCGAGATGTTGCACCAAGCGGCAGGAAAATTTCTGCAGGTCGGAGACATGCTTGGGCGCTCGCAGTGTTTGATATTGCAGGGTTTCATCGAGCAGTCGGGAGGTTCGCCGGGGCGGGCACGCGAGCTCTTGATGATCGCGCGCGCCGATCTGGAGCGCATCGGTTACCGGCTTGGAGTCGCGCAGTGTGACCTCGCACTCGCTCACGTCGATCACCGCGAAGGGCAGTTTACCCAAGCGCACGAGCGGGCGTCGCTCACGCTGAAAGCCTTTCGACTCATCGAGAACCCGCGCGGCGAGGCGGGCTGCGAACGCTTGCTCGCCATGAACGCGCTCGATGGAGGGCATCCGAACACGGCTGAAGTGCACGCACGGGCCGCCGGTAGTCTCTATGGGAAGTTGAGCGACCCTTGGGGAAAAGTCGAGTCACTGCTCCTCCTTGCGCAAGTGGGACTCTATCGAAATGACACGACTGCGGCTCGCGACGCGCTGATTCGCTGTGAAGCGATTGCACTCGCCGAGGCGGAGCCGAAACAGCACCGGCACCTGACGCTGGCGTGGCTCGGGGCGGCCGAAGGGCGTTGGCTCGACGTCGTTCGCGAGCTTGATGCCGCGCGCCGTGCGTTTCGCGACACGATTCAAAGCGGTGACCACACGCCACAGCTTTTACGTCATTTCAATTCGCTGGGTTGGCCGGACGCCGCCGGGGCCAGGGTGGCCCACTGGGTTCGCGCGGTGGGTCCACAGCCGCGTCCCTGAGTCTTCGCCCGGCCTTGGCGCCTTCGAGAACGGAAGCGAGCTTCCGAGCCATGGAGTGGATCGGGCGTGGCTCCCATGGTAACCCCCGCCCAATGGCGAGCAAGTCCAGCCCTGAAAAGGCCGAAGGTCCCGTCGTCCGTGCGGGGACGGTGGCGATCATCGGGCGGAGCAATGTCGGAAAGTCGACGTTGCTCAACGCGGCGCTGGCGTTGCGGCTGGCGGCGGTCTCACGGCGCCCACAGACGACGCGAACGCCGCTCCTTGGCATCGTGCGCCATCAGGGAGCCGAAATAGGTTTCCTCGACACGCCGGGCCTCCATAAGGCGGACTCGAAGCTCGGCCGTGAGATGAACCGCTCTGCGCGCGATGCGCTTCGCGATGCGGACGTCGTGCTCTTCGTCGTCGCGTTGCCTCCGCATGTCAGAGGGGATGTGCGCGCGCATCCAGGCGATCTGGCACTCATTGAACAGCTTCCGACGGACAAGCCCGTCGTGCTCATCGTCAACAAGATCGATGTCATCCGTGACAAAGGGCTGATGCTTCCGTTGCTGGCGGCGCTTTCCGCAGCGCGTGAGTTCACGGCGGTCGTACCGGTGTCCGCGCTGACCGAACAGGGGATCGAGCTCGTACTCGATGAGGTCGCGAAGCTCCTACCCGAAGGGCCGGCGCGCTATGCGGCGGATACCCTGACGGATCGTCCGATGCGCCATTTTGCAGCCGAATATGTTCGCGAGGCGGTCCTTCGTGCGACGTCGCAAGAGGTGCCTCACGCGGTGGCGGTGACGATCGACGAATACGCGGAGCCTTCTAGTGACAAGGAAGTCACTCGCATCAGCGCGACGATTCATGTCGAGCGCGAAGGGCAGAAGCGCATTTTGATAGGTGAAAAGGGGACGATGTTGAAACGCATCGGTACCGAGGCGCGCGAGCGTGTCGAGGAACTCATCGGTGGCCGTGTCCACCTGGCTATCTGGGTCCGTGTGACGGCGGGCTGGCGCGAGCGCTCCGAGTCGCTCGCGGATTTCGGTTTGCTCGCCCGCACGGAGTCGACGTGACGAAGCCAATCGTCGCGGTGATTGGGCGCCCCAACGTCGGCAAGAGCACGCTATTCAATCGCATTTTGGGTAGGCCGATTGCGATTGTGCACGACCAGCCAGGTGTCACGCGCGACCGTCACTACGCAGACGCGAGCTCCTACGGACGCGACTACACGCTCGTCGACACGGGCGGCTTCGATCCGGGCGGAGACGACCTGATGAAATCAGGCATCATCCGTCAGCTGAAAGCGGCGATCGAAGAAGCCGACGTGATTCTGTGCGTGCTCGATGCCACCGCTCCCCCGTCTTCGGTGGATAGCGAGGAGATCGCTCTTTTGCGCCGCTCGAGCAAGCCCGTCATCTACCTCGCCAACAAGGCCGACACGGCGCGTGAAGATGCCCAGGCAAACGAGCTTTATCGGCTCGGCATGAAACGCATTATCCCGGTGAGTTCGTTGCACGGGCGTGGCTTCGATGAACTCGAGCGCGCGATCCTCGACGAATTGCCGCCCGAAGAGCCGGAACCGGAGTCCGTTGACGAGGACCGGCCTCTCGCGGTTGCGGTCATCGGCAAGCCCAACGCGGGGAAGTCGTCGCTCATCAATCGGCTGCTCGGCGAGGAGCGCCTGCTCGTGGACAGCCGTCCGGGCACGACGCGTGACACCATCGATACGGTCGTTGAACGTGGCGGGCGCAAGTACCAGTTCGTCGATACGGCCGGTCTGCGGCGCAAGTCAAAGGTCATCAAGGCCGACGATACCGTCGAGGCGATAAGCGTGATGCGCGCGATTCGGGCGATCGATCGCGCCGAGATCGTCGTGCTCTTGTTCGATGCGGCAGAGGGCGTGGCTGAGCAAGACGCAAAAATCTTGGGGCTCGCTGTGGATCGTGGGCGGGCCATCGTTATCGGCCTCAACAAGATCGATTTGCTCGATCGCGAGGAGCAAACAAAGGCTGAGGAACGAGCGCGAGACGTCCTGGCGTTCGCGTCCTGGGCCGAATTGACGACGCTCAGCGCCAAGACCGGGCGGGGCGTCGACCGGCTCCTGAAGGTCGTCGATCACGTCGCCGAGTCCTTCCGTAAGCGCGTGAAGACGGCCGAATTGAACCGTTTCTTCGATACCGTGTTGATGACGCATCCGCCGCCGACCTCCGGGGGTCGCGCGCCGCGCTTCTACTACATCACTCAAGCCAGTGTCGCGCCGCCGACGTTTTCCATCAGCACGAACCATCCGGACAACATCCACTTCAGCTACCAGCGCTACGTTTCCAACGCGATTCGAAAAGAGTTCGCCTTCGATGGCGTGCCGCTTCGCGTGTTTTACCGAGGGAAAAAACCAAAACCCCGCGGGACCTGAGTGAGCTTCGAGTGGCGTCCTAAACCAG